>JAKDLE010000535.1 GCA_030453005.1 Pseudonocardia sp.
CGCCGCCCCCTCGACGCGCGCTGATCCCGAGCCGGCGGGCGGCACCGACGCCACCGTGTGTGCGCAGCTCGTCGTCGACGACCCGCCGAGCGCGCTGCGGCAGGTGGCCGAGGCCGCAGCGCGGATGCCGGTGCTGCCCGCGGCTGTGGCGATCATCCTGCTCGGCCCCCGGCAGGTGGCGAGCACCCCGGGGATCCAGGACCCGGAGCTGGCGGCGGCGGCGGCCGAGCTCGTGGCCGCCATCGACGACCTCGACGCCCAGGCCGACGCCCTGCTGGGCCCCGACGGCAACGCGGCGCAGGACGCCGTGCAGTTCGACGCGACACGGCTCCTCGCCGCCGTCGACGAGATCGAGCGCGTCTGCACGAGCTGACCGTTCGCTCGGACGGTGGGGGGCTCAGCCGATCAGCGACCGGCCGATGATCTCCTTCATGATCTCGTTCGTGCCGCCGTAGATGGACTGCACGCGCGAGTCGACGAAGGCCTTCGCGATCGGGTACTCCAACATGTAGCCGTAGCCGCCGTGCAGCTGCACACAGCGGTCCACCACGCGCTTGAGCACGTCGGAGGCCCACCACTTGGCCTTGGCGGCGTCGGTGATCGAGAGCCGGCCTGCCAGGTGCTCGGTGATGCACCGGTCCACGAACACCTGGGTGATCGTCACCTCGGTGTCCATCTCGGCCAGCTCGAAGCGGGTGTTCTGGAACGCGGAGACCGGCTTGCCGAACGCCGTGCGGTCCTTCGTGTACTGCAGCGTCTGCGCGAGCGCCGCCGCCGCACCGGCGATCGAGCCCGCGGCGATCGACAGGCGCTCCTGCGCGAGGTTCTGCATCAGGTAGCCGAAGCCGTTGCCCAGCTCACCGAGCACGTTCCCGGCCGGGACCCGGACGTCGGTGAACGAGAGCTCTGCGGTGTCCTGCGCCTTCATGCCGATCTTCGCGAGGCGGCGGCCGCGCTCGAACCCGGGCATCCCGCGCTCGACGACGACCAGGCTGAAGCCCCGGCTGCCCGCGTCGGGGTCGGTCTTCGCGACGACGATCACCAGGTCGGCCAGGATCCCGTTGGTGATGAACGTCTTCGAGCCGTTGAGGATCCAGTCGCCGTCGGTGTTCTGCCTGGCGGAGGTCTGGATGCCCTGCAGGTCGGAGCCGGTGCCGGGCTCGGTCATCGCGATCGCGGTGATGATCTCGCCGGAGCAGAAGCCGGGCAGCCAGCGCTGCTTCTGCTCGTCGGTGGCCAGGCGCAGCAGGTAGGGCGCCACGACGTCGTTCTGCAGCGGGAAGCCGATGCCGCTCGCTCCCGCGCCTGTGAGCTCCTCGAGCAGGACCACGTTGTAGCGGAAGTCCTCGACGCCGCCCCCGCCGAACTCCTCGGGGACGTCGGTGCCCAGCAGGCCCGCCCGGCCCGCGGCCAGCCACACCTCGCGGGAGACCTGGCCGTCGGACTCCCACCGGTCGTGGAAGGGCGTCACCTCCTTCGCGATGAAGGTGCGGGCGAGGTCGCGGAAGGCGTCGTGTTCGGCTTCGAAGATGTCGCGCTGCATGCGGGTCAGCCTCCCATACTCGCCGGTAACCCGGCTATCGTCAGGCGGTGGGACTCACCTCGGCAGCGGTCAACGTGGCGGACAAGTTCGTCCGCGGCGGCGTCGCGGACCTGACGCGGATGCCGCGCGACGCGGTCGTCGGGTCCCCGGCGGCCACGCTGTACCGCTACCGCCCGGTGCCCGGCGTCCCGCTGCTCGACGCACCGCCGGTCCTGCTCGTCCCGCCGCTGGGCGCCCCCGACTTCGCCTACGACCTGCGCCGCGACTGCTCACTCGTGCAGCACCTCCTCGGCACCGGCCGCACCGTCTTCGGAGTCGACTACGGCCGCATCCGCTACGCCGACCGCAGGCTGGGGATGGAGCACTGGGTCGACGACGTCGTCCCGCAGGCGGTGCGCGACACCTGCGCGGAGTCCGGGGCCGGGGCCGTCGACCTGGTCGGCTGGTCACTCGGCGGGATCTTCTGCCTGCTCGCCGCCGCGGCCGACTCGACGGTGCCGATCAACACGCTCAGCGTGATCGGCAGCCCCGTCGACATCGCCGCCGTCCCGCTGGTGGCGCCGCTGCGCCCGCTCGCCGCGGTCACCGGCGGGCTCGGGCTCTCGGCGGTCTACACCGCGATCGGGAGCTTCCCGGCACCCGTGGTGAGCTGGGTCTTCCAGCTCACGGCCGTCGACAAGCTGGTGACCAAGCCGCTGACGATCCTCTCCCGGCTCGACGACCGCGACTGCCTCGCGCAGATCGAGGCCGTCGACCACCTCATGAACAACATGCACGGCTACCCGGGCCGGGTGTTCGGGCAGATCTACCACCTGCTGCTGCGGCAGAACGACCTCGCCGACGGCACGCTGGCCCTCGGCGGACGCGTCATCGCGCTCAAGGAGATCGACGTGCCGGTGCTGGTGGTGGGCGGCCGCAACGACGTGATCGCGCCGCTCGCGGCCGTCGAACGGGTGGCGGAGTTGCTCACCGGCTCACCCGACGTCCGCTTCGAGAGCGCCCCGGGCGGCCACCTCGGTGTCCTGACCGGGCGCCGGGCGCGCACCACCACCTGGGCCTACCTCGACGAGTTCCTCAGCAGGCACGCGTCGTCGACGACTGGGGAGTGATCGCCGAGACCGTGCGCTGACGGTCCCGCCCGCGGCCCGCACCGCACGCATCCGGTGCTCACCGCTCGGGTAAGACTGGACCCATGCGCCATCTCGACATCGCCACCGCCAAGCCCTACTCGGTGATCGGACTGGGCACCTGGCAGTTCGGCTCCCGCGAGTGGGGCTACGGCTCGGAGTACGCCGACCGCGAGGCCGCGCGGATCGTCAAGCGGGCCTGTGAGCTGGGGATCGCGGTGTTCGACACGGCCGAGCTGTACGGCTTCGGGCGCAGCGAGCGGATCCTCGGTGCGGCGCTCAAGGAGTCCGGGGGCGTCGACGACGTCGTCGTCGCCTCCAAGGTCTTCCCGGTCCTGCCGACGGCCGGGATCGTGCAGCAGCGCGGCGTGGCCAGCGCGCAGCGGCTCGGGGTGCGCCGGATCGACCTCTACCAGGTGCACCAGCCGAACCCCGTCGTCTCCGACACCACCACGATGCGCGGGATGGCGGCCCTGCGTGACGTCGGTGTGATCGACGAGGTGGGGGTTGCAACTGTTGCCCGTTGAGGATGCGGTAGAATGCAACGGTGAACTTGAAGGAGTGG
>JAKDLE010000536.1 GCA_030453005.1 Pseudonocardia sp.
GCGCGTTCCGGAGCGACGACCTGCACCCGCTGCCGCCCTGAAGATCAACGACTCGGGACGTGGTGCGGGGCGGAGCGCGCCACCGGTTCCCGGACGACGATCAACCCTCATCCGCCACTCCCGCCCGCCGACGCGCACCTCGCTCCCACCGCGCGCCGATCTTGGCAGCAAAGCCACTGTGCTGCCATGGCATTGGCGGCATAGTGGCTTCGCTGCCACCGGGCGGGGGGGTCACGAGCTCAGTTGCTCCGCCCGGTCGGCGGCGGTCAGGGCGCCGAGCACGGCGTCGAGCTCGCCGTCGAGCACCGATGAGAGGTTGTAGGCCTTGAAGCCGACGCGGTGGTCGGAGATCCGGTTCTCCGGGTAGTTGTAGGTGCGGATGCGCTCGGAGCGGTCGACGGTGCGCACCTGCGAGCGCCGCTCCGCCGACGCCTTCGCCGCGGCGTCGGCATCGGCCAGCGCCTGCAGCCGCGACCGCAGCACCTGCATGGCGCGCGCCTTGTTCTGCAGCTGCGACTTCTCGTTCTGGCAGCTCACGACGGTGCCCGTGGGCAGGTGCGTGATGCGCACCGCGGAGTCGGTGGTGTTGACGCTCTGCCCGCCGTGGCCCGAGGAGCGGAACACGTCGACGCGCAGGTCGTTGTCGTCGATCTCGATGTCGGCGTCCTCCCCGGTGTCGGGGTAGACCAGCACGCCCGCCGCGGAGGTGTGGACGCGGCCCTGCGACTCGGTGACGGGCACCCGCTGCACGCGGTGCACGCCGCCCTCGAACTTCAGCGCGCTCCACACGCCGTCGACCTCGGCGCCGCGGGTGCGCACGACCATCGTGAGGTCCTTGTACCCCCCGAGGTCGGACACGACGGCGTCGAGCACCTCGGTCCTCCACCCGCGTCGCTCGGCGTAGCGGGTGTACATGCGCACGAGATCCCCCGCGAACAGGGCCGACTCCTCACCGCCCTCGCCCGACTTGACCTCCATCACCACGTCGTCGCCGTCGTGCGGGTCACGCGGCACGAGCAGCTCGGCGAGGCGGGACTCCAGCGCGGGGATGCGTAGGGCGATGGCGTCGGCCTCGGCGGCGAAGGTGCGGTCCTCCGCGGCCAGCTCGCGGGCGGCCGTCTCGTCCTCGCGGGCGGTGTCGAGCTCACGCGCGGCGGCGACGACCGGCCCCAGCTCCGCGTAGCGGCGGCCCAGCTTGCGGGCCGCGGCGGCGTCGGCGTGGATGGAGGGGTCGGCGAGGCGGAGCTCCAGGTCGGCGTGCTCGGCGAGCAACGCGTCGACGGCCGGTGCGGCCGATGGAGACATCGCGACATCCCTGCGGATCGAAGGTTGAGACATGACAACGGCGCCCACCCGAGTCCGGGTGGGCGCCGTCGGCGGAGCTACTTGCCTGCCCGCTTGCCGTAGCGAGCCTCGAAGCGCGCGACCCGGCCACCGGAGTCGAGGATGCGCTGCTTGCCGGTATAGAAGGGGTGGCAGGCGGAGCAGGTCTCGGCGTGGATCGAGCCGTTGGTCTTCGTGCTGCGGGTGGTGAAGCTGTTGCCACAGCCGCAGGTGACGGTCGTGGTGACGTACTCGGGGTGGATGCCAGAACGCACGGTGGTTCCTCTCGAAGTGGCGCCGGGTCCTCGCGGGGAGGTGAACCGGCGCCGGAGCGTGGTGGTCTATTCAACCACTCGCGCCGCCCGCGGATTCCCGCGGGCGGGGCGGTGAGCGGGGTCAGTCGTTGGCGGTGCCGGGGGTGTTCTTCGCGACCTGCATCAGGAACTCGATGTTGGTGCGCGTCTTCTTGAGCTGCGTGAGCAGCAGGTCGATCGCCTGCTGGTCGTCGAGCGCGGAGAGCACCCGACGCAGTTTGACCGTGACGGCCAGCTCGTCGGGCGAGAGCAGCAGCTCCTCCTTGCGGGTGCCCGAGTCGCCGACGTCGACGGCCGGGAACACGCGCTTGTCGGCGATGCGGCGGTCGAGCTTGAGCTCGGCGTTGCCGGTGCCCTTGAACTCCTCGAAGATGACGGTGTCCATCGTGGACCCGGTCTCCACCAGCGCGGTGGCGAGGATGGTGAGCGAGCCACCGTTCTCGATGTTGCGCGCGGCGCCGAGGAAGCGCTTGGGCGGGTAGAGCGCCGTGGAGTCGACGCCACCGGAGAGGATCCGGCCCGACGCGGGCGCGGCCAGGTTGTAGGCGCGGCCCAGGCGGGTGATCGAGTCGAGCAGCACGACGACGTCGTGGCCCATCTCGACGAGACGCTTGGCCCGCTCGATCGCCAGCTCGGCGACCGTGGTGTGGTCCGACGCCGGGCGGTCGAAGGTGGAGGCGATGACCTCGCCCTTCACCGAACGGGTCATGTCGGTGACCTCCTCCGGCCGCTCGTCCACGAGGACGACCATGAGGTGGCACTCCGGGTTGTTCGTGGTGATCGCGTTGGCGATCGCTTGGAGCACCATCGTCTTGCCCGCCTTGGGCGGGCTGACGATCAGCGCGCGCTGGCCCTTCCCGATCGGCATGACCAGGTCGATGATCCGCGTGGTCAGGACGTGCGACTCGGTCTCGAGGCGCAGCCGGTCGTTCGGGTACAGCGGCGTGAGCTTGGTGAACTCGGCGCGGTTGCGGGAGCTCTCCGGGTCCTGGCCGTTGATCGTGTCGACTCGGACCAGCGGGTTGAACTTCTGCCGCGACTGCTCGCCCTCGCGACCCTCCCGCACCGCACCGGTGATCGCGTCACCGCGGCGCAGCCCGTACTTGCGGACCAGCGACAGGGAGACGTAGCAGTCGGTGGGGCCGGACAGGTAGCCGGTGGTGCGGACGAACGCGTAGTTGTCGAGCACGTCGATGATGCCCGCGACGGGCAGCAGGACGTCGCCCTCACGCACCTCGGTGTCGACGTTGCCCTGGTTGCCACCCTGGCCGCCGCCACCGGAGCGGTCGCGGCCCCGGCGGCGGTCCCGGAAGCGGCGACCGCGACGGCCGCGGCCGTCACCGTCGTCGTCGGAGTCGTCGTCGGGCCGGTTGTCGCGGGGACCCCGGTTGTCGCCGGCGTTGCGGTCGTTGCGGTTGTCGCCGCGGTTGTTGTCCCGACCGCCGCCGTCGTTGCGACCGCCGCCGTCGTTGCGGTCGGCCTTGGCCTCGCCGCCGCGGGCGGTGTCGTTGGCCCGGGCGGTGTCGCTGCCGCGGGCTGTGTCGCTGCCGCGGGCTGTGTCGCTGCCGCGGGCTGTGTCGCTGCCGCGGGCTG
>JAKDLE010000537.1 GCA_030453005.1 Pseudonocardia sp.
GGTCAATTCTCCGTGGCCCGGACCCGTCCTCGTCATGATCGCTAAGAGTGGTGCTGGAGCGACAGGTTTGTCGCTCTGGCACCACTTCCGGCGATCAAGACGCCCTACTGCGCTCGCTGACGCCGCCGTTCCCTCCCCCTTGACGCGCCACTGTCATCAGGTGGCGACCGGGACCGGGCGCCCCCCTGCGGCCGCGCACACCCGCACCGCGTCGAGGACCGCCATGACCGCGACGCCGTCGTCGGCGCGGCCCAGGACGTCCTCGCGGTCGCCGCGCGCGGCGCAGCCGAATGCCTCGAGTTGGGCGGTCAGCGACGCGACGAGCGGGTGCGGGCCGCGGTCGGGCCGCAGCCTGCCTCGCACCGCGGCGAGCAGGCCGCCGCGCACGCTGCGGCCGACCAGCGCGCCGCCGCGGTGTCGGACCTCCACGCGCTCGTGGTGGGGCCGGTCGGTGGCGCACCGGACCCGCGCGCGGGCCCCGCCCGACACGAGGTCGAACTCCGCCCGCTCCGGCGACACCGTGGCGCGCCGCACCTCGGTGACCTCGGCACGAGTGATCCACCGGGCGAGGTCGACCAGGTGCGGGCCGAGGTCGAGCAGGGCGTCGTCGGCCACCGCGTGCGCGCCCCACCCCCGGCGGCGGTAGCCGATCTCGAGGATCACCGCGACCTCCGCTCCGGTGGGGGTCGCGGCGCGCAGCCGTGCGTTCGCGGGATCGAAGCGCCGGTTGAAGGCGATCCAGGGTGCCGGGGCGAGCCCGGCCAACGCAGCGGCCCCGTCGCGGTCGGGCGCGGGTGGCTTCTCGACCAGCACCGGGACCCCGGCGGCCACGGCGGCGCGTGCGTCGGCGAGATGGGCCGTGGCCGGGGTGGCCAGCACCAGCGCGTCGACGCCGCCCGCGGCCAGCAGCGCCGTGGCGTCGGCGAACCCGGGTATCCCGGCGAGCCCCGCCACGCGGGCACGCCGGGCCGGCTCGGGCTCGGCGACGGCGACGAGGCGCACCCCGCGGGCCGCCGCCGACGCAGGCAGGTAGCCGACCTCGGCCAGCCGGCCCGCGCCCACCAGGCCGATCCGGACCGGCTCGCGCCCGGTCGTCCCGTGCCCGGTCGGCTCGGTCTCGGTCATCCCGGCTCCCCGCGACGGCGTTCCCGGACGTGGGCCAGCACCCCGGCGGGGACGGCCGCCACCGCGGTGAGGTGGTGCACCGCGTGCAACCCGACCCCGAGCACGGCCTCCCGCGGCCCCCGCCTGCGGGCGAGCAGCGCGTAGAAGTCGCGGTTGAGCCCGAGCAGGACGAGCAGCCCCGCGGCGGCGGCCCGAGGGCGCCGCACCAGCAGCGCCAGCGTCCCGAGCGCGCACGCCGCGGCGCTGAGCCGGTGTCGCCAACCCAGGTTGAGCGCGGTGGAGGCCCGCCCCGACCGCAGCTGCAGCGCCACCCACGGCACGCCGCGGCGGGCGAAGTCGGTGAACACCATGTTCCGCAGCGTCCACGCCTTCAGGTGGGTGCCCTGGATCGTCGGGTCGCACACGATGCTCGCCCCGCCCGCGACGAGCCGGGCCCCCAGCTCGACGTCCTCGACCGACGGGTGCGGGAAGCGCTCGGCGTCGAAGCCGCCCGCGGCGAGGAACGCGTCGCGGCGCACCGCGCCCAGCCCCGACCAGAAGGTCTCCGCGGCGCCGCCCGCGCCCTGGTGGACGTGGTGGTGCAGCAGGTTGCGGAACGCCGCGACGGTGCCGCCCCCCGACGGGGCGTCGTCGTAGGAGCCGAAGACGGCGGTCAGCCCGGGGCGCTCGGTGAACACCGCCCGGATGCGGGCCAGTGCGTCGGGGTGGATCTCCACGTCGGCGTCGACGAACACCAGCACGTCACCGCGGGCCCGGCGGGCTCCGGTGTTGCGCGCGGCGCAGGCGGACAGCCCGCGCGGCCCGTCCACGACGATCACCTCGGCGGGGTCGTCGGCGCGCCCGATCGCCGCGGTGCACCGGGACAGGGTGGCGGGTCGGTCGGTCGCCGGGACGACGACGGAGAGGCTGATCATCGGCGCGCACGTTATCAGGGCAGCCTCACTTCATTGCGGGCAGAGCTGCGCGTAGACGGTCCAGGCGGGGGTGCGCGCCAGCGTCCGCACGGTCGGGGCGGGTTGCGCCGCCAGCGCGGTGTCCGTGACGCCCCCCGTCCGGACGATCGCGACGCCGGGCGCGGCGCCCAGGCCGTAGCCGACCCGGGCGAGGGGGACGTCGAGTGCCCACGCCAGCCCCGGCCGGGTCTGCTGCACCTCGACCCGGTCGGCGTCGACGGCCAGCGCACCGCAGGCGAGCACGGCGTCGCGCCCGCCCGCCAGGGCGACGGCCCGGTCCAGGTCGTCGGCCAGCTGCGCCCGCTGCGCCGCGGCGCCCACCTGCGCAGGCTGCCACCCGACCCGCGGGAGGGCGAAGGGCACGATGACCGCGGCGAGGAGCGCGGCGACCCCCACGCGGAGGACGACATGGCGCGGCGCGGCCACCGTCCAGCCCACCGCGATCCCGGCCAGCACGCACAGCACCGCGGCGGGGGGCGCGAGGAAGCGGCTCAGCGCGCCGAAGCCGAACACCACCGTCATCACGCCGACGACGGCCATCCAGCCCAGAGCGCCCACCGCCAGCACCACCGGCGGGCCGACCCGCCGATGTGCCGCCACGACGACGCACACCGCGGCCGCCACCCACACCGGCGCCACGACGAGGTCGCGGATCTGGTCCAGGGCGAGCACCACCCGATGTGCGGTGCTCGTGTCGAGGACCTGGGCGCGTTGGGCGCCGGTCAGTGGGTCGCCCGAGGCCCACCAGTCGCCGCCGAACCACAGCAGGGGCGCCGCGGGCAGGGTCGGGAGGACCGCCCACCAGCCCGGGGGGCGCCGCCAGGACAGCCACGCCGCGTAGAGCAGGAGGAAGGGCCAGACCTCCGGGCGCAGCAGGGCCGCCGCACCCGCGAGCAGCGCGGCCTGGCGGTGCCTGCCGTCGAGGTGGCGTTCGACCGCCCACAGGCACAGGCCGATGGTGAGTGGCTCGACGTTGCCCTGCAGCATGTGCCGCACCCAGCGGGACTCGGCGTCCGGTGTGAGCAGCAGCGCGAGAGCGGCCACCACGCCCGCACCGGGCCCGGCGAACCGGGCGGCGAGCCGGAAGGTCAGCAGCAGCCCGAGGAACCCGCCCGCCCGCGCCACCACCAGCCACAG
>JAKDLE010000538.1 GCA_030453005.1 Pseudonocardia sp.
GGGTCACATTCGGGTATCGGTCGTATTGGGGGTCGTGTAGGTGAGCGAATCGTCGCACACGCCGGGCTTCCGGCGTTCACCGAAGTCTTGGCTCATTCGCGGTAAATCGGCGTCTCACACACCCGGCCCCGAGTCGGCGGACGCCGCTGTCCCGGCCGATGCGCCGGAGCCCGTCGACATGCCCGTGGAGGGTGAGGCGTACCCGGAGTTCGCCGCTGTACAAGAAGCTGCCGATCCCCTGGATCGCTGGGTTCCGCCCGCCCCATTCGACGAATTCGGGCCGGTGGACCCGCACGCACAGCAATCGACTGAGAGCCCGGAGCCCCCTGAGGGCACGGATCAGCCGAGCGGACGCGAACACCGCTGGTCCACTCGGGTCGCACTGCTGGCATTGATCCCGCTCGGGTTGGCGGCCCTCGCCGCAGCCGGCCCCGGCAACGGGCTCCCCGGTTCCGAGGCGAGCCCCGCAGAGCGTTCCTACGATGTGCGCACCGCGGCACAGGAGATGCAGCCGACCACCCCCGCCGGGGTCGTCACGTCCGCGCTGCGCCCGATCGAGCCGTACCACTCGGCGCCCGAACCGGGCCGGTCCGGCCTGTTCGGCGTCGGTATCGACGGCGCCGGGGCGCCCAACCCCGCTGCGCTCGTCGGCGACGTCGTGCACCTTGAAGCCGGCCCGCTGGGAATCCCGGGCATCATGATGCACGCCTACCAGCACGCGGCGGACCTGATGGGCCGCGTACAGCCCGGCTGCCACCTTCCGTGGACGCTGCTCGCAGGTATCGGCAAGATCGAATCGGGGCACGCCGGCGGTGGTCAGGCCGACGCGAACGGCAACACCACCACCCGCATCCTCGGGCCCGTGCTCGACGGGAGTCTCGCCGGCAACGCCGTCATCACCGATTCGGACGGCGGAGCGCTGGACGGCAATGCCGGTTATGACAGGGCAGTCGGGCCGATGCAGTTCATGCCCGGTACGTGGAAGCACTTCGGGGCCGACGGAAACAACGATGGCGCCGCCGATCCGAACAACGTCTACGACGCTGCATTCGCCGCTGGACGCCTGCTGTGCGCCTCGGGCGGTGACCTGTCCGACATCAACGCCACGACGGGCGCGATCCTCACCTACAACTATTCGATGGCCTACGTGCGGAACGTGCAGGCCTGGGCCAAGGGCTACGCCACCGGCGCCTACCCGACGCCGAGCGAACTGCCGGCGATCGGGCCCGAGGACAAGGCCATCGACGCGCCGCCGGACCTCAAGCCCGCTCCGACGCCGGAGGAGCTGCCGGGCCCGAAGGACACCCCGGCCCCGCCGACCGAGACCAACGATGAAGGAGACGATGTACTACCGGGCACGGACGTCCCGGCGCAGACCGTCGATATCCCGGTACTGCCTCCGGTCGCAGTGCCCACCCTGCCCGAGTTCCGGCTGCCGGAACTGCCGTGCCTGATCAACTGCCCGCCGCCGGCGCCGGCCCCCGATGGCCAACGCGGCGCTACCCCCGAAGGCGAGCCGACGCCTCCGCCTCCGGGGGCCTGAGACGCAGGGCGTGAATCACCGCTGATTATTACGGCCCGCTCATGACTACGGCCCGGTCCGCGGAAAGCCCCGCCCGCTACGCCGCGCGGGGCTTTCCGGACATCGGGACGCGTGTAAGCTGGCAATAGTTTCAGCAATCATCCGTTTTAGTGGCTTCGGACCGATCGCGCGGCCTCGCCGCAGGCCCCCGCACCGGCGGGCGGGACGGCACTCACGCCGCCCGCATCCGGATTGTCGGTGATGACGCCACCCGGCCTATGATCGAGAGCGATGACTGAGCTCACCGAATCCGCAATCCGCACCGCGCTCTCCCGCGTCGATGACCCGGAGATCCGCAAGCCCATCACCGACCTGGGGATGGTCCGCAACATCGACATCGCCGGTGACGGCTCTGTCGATATCGGGATCTACCTGACCATCGCGGGTTGCCCCATGCGCACCGAAATCACCGACCGTGTCACGCGCGCGGCCGCCGATGTCCCCGGCGTCGGCGCGATCCGGGTCGAACTCGACGTGATGAGCGATGAGCAACGTACCGAACTGCGCCGCGGCCTGCGCGGAGACTCCGCCGACCCGGTGATCCCGTTCGCGCAACCCGGCTCGATGACCCGCGTGTACGCGGTCGCATCCGGCAAGGGCGGCGTCGGCAAGTCGAGCGTGACGGTCAACCTGGCGGCGTCGATGGCGGCGCGCGGTCTGAACGTCGGTGTGCTCGACGCAGACATCTACGGCCACTCGGTCCCACGCATGCTAGGTACCGACGCCCGCCCCACGCAGGTCGAGAAGATGATCATCCCGCCGATCTCGCATGAGGTCAGGCTCATCTCGATCGCGCAGTTCACCAGCGGCAATGCGCCCGTCGTATGGCGCGGGCCGATGCTGCACAGGGCGCTGCAGCAGTTCCTGGCGGACGTGTTCTGGGGCGATCTCGACGTGCTCCTGCTGGACCTGCCGCCCGGCACCGGCGACATCGCCATCTCAGTCGCTCAGCTGATCCCCGGCGCCGAAATCCTCGTGGTCACCACGCCGCAGCAGGCCGCCGCCGAGGTCGCCGAGCGAGCCGGCGCGATCGCGCTGCAAACACGCCAGCGCATCGCCGGCGTCATCGAAAACATGTCGTGGCTGGAGCTGCCCGACGGCACTCGCATGGACGTCTTCGGCTCCGGCGGCGGCGCGGTCGTGGCCGAGAACCTCACGCGTGCGGTCGGCGCGGACGTCCCACTGTTGGGCCAGATACCCCTGGACACCGCGGTCCGGGAGGCAGGCGATGTGGGTGAGCCCATCGTGCTCACCGACCCCGATTCACCCGCAGGCGCGGCCATGAACGAGATCGCGGACGGCCTCGCGGTGCGCCGCCGTGGCTTGGCGGGAATGTCGCTGAGCATCGATCCTGCCGCACGCTGATCCTGCCGCACGCTGACGGGAGCGATCCTGCGACGCGCGGTTCCGTGGGCGGGTTCGGTCGGGGCAGGCATTACGGTCGACTGCGCATCGGCGGGAGGGTCCAGCATCGGCGGGGCGGCCCAGCATCGGCTGGACGGCCGACGCGCGGGCGCCCGCGCTTCACCCGCCCGTCACGGATGGGTCAGGTGGCGTCCTCGTCGAAGACCGGTCGGCCTGCGGCACGCGGAGTGGGCGGCTGCGTGGCACCGCTGCCCTCGCTCCCGCTCCC
>JAKDLE010000539.1 GCA_030453005.1 Pseudonocardia sp.
CGCCGCTGACGCTGAAGGGCAAGTCCCGGCCGGTGGCCGCCGTGCGCGTCGGACGGCTCGTGCCGGGCGTCGGCGGTGGCGCCCCGGGGATGCAGCCGCCGCTGCTGGGGCGCGGCGACGGGCTGGCGACGCTCGCGGAGGGGTTCGCCTGCGCCCGTGCAGGCCGCGGCCGCGTCGTCGAGATCGTCGGGGACGCCGGTCTGGGCAAGACGCGGCTGCTCGCCGCGTTCCTGGACACGATCCCCGGGACACCCGTGTTCGCCGCACGTGGTGCGGTCTACGACGCCGCGGTCCCCTACCGGTCACTGCGGGAGCTGCTGCACACCGTGCTCGGCGTCCATGCAGGGGCGTCCGCCGTCGAGCTGACCGCAGCGGTCGACCGGGTCGCGCCCGCACTCGCGCACTGGTCGCCGCTGATCGGCCTCGCCGCCGGGATCGAGGTGCCCGAGACCGCCGAGGTGGCCGCCCTGGACCGGCGGTTCCGCAAGGCCCGCCTGGAGACCGCGGTGACCGAGCTGCTGGTGGCGGCCGCGCCGGGGCCCGCCGTACTGGTCGTCGAGGACCTGCACCTGTTCGACGAGGCCTCCGCCGAGGTCGTCCGCCGGATCGCCGCCGCGGCGCCCGATCGGGCGTGGCTGGTGCTGAGCACCCGGCGGCCCGCGGGGTCCACGGACCCGCTCACCCCGCAGGCGACCCGCTTGGAGCTCGCCCCGCTCGACGCGGTGGCGGCGACGGAGCTGCTGCACACCCTGACCGCGGACGCCCCGCTCACCCCGCACGTCCAGGACGCGGTACTGGTGCGGGCCGCGGGCAACCCGCTGTTCCTGTGCGAGCTCGTCGTCGGGCTGCGCGAGGGCGTCGTCGATGCGCTGCCGGACTCGATCGAGGCCCTGATCGCGGCGCGGATCGACCGGCTGGCCCCCCCGGACCGGTCGCTGCTGCGCGCCGCGGCCGTGCTGGGCATGCATGTCGAACCGGGCCTGCTCGGCGAGCTGCTCGGGGCCGACGCGCCGCAGCGGGACGGCACGGAGGTGGCGGCCCGGCTTGGGGGGTTCGTGGTGCTCGACGGGTCGGGGCGGCTGCGGTTCGCACAGCGGCTCGTCCGCGACACCGCGTACGAGGGACTGGCCTACAGCCGCCGCGCGATGCTGCACCGGCGTGCGGCCGACGCGATCAGCCTGCGGGCGGGCCCGCAGGTGGACCAGGTCGCGGACCTGGTCGCCGTGCACTACGCCGCGGCCCGGCACTGGCCCGCGACCTGGCACTTCGCGCGCATCGCGGGCAGGCGCGCGCGCTGCGCGTACGCGCCCGCCGAGGCCGAGGCCGCCTACGTACTGGCGGCGAAGGCGGCCGAGCAGCTGTCGCCGGCCGACGGCGACCTGCTGGAGGTGTTCGAGGCGCTGGGCGATGTCCGCTACGACCTGGGTGACGGCGGCGGAGCGGACACCGCCTACCGCGCGGCGCGGGGCCGCGCCGGGGACGATGCGATGGCATTGGCCCGGCTGCGGTTGAAGACCTCGCGGATCCGCGAACGGTCCGGCCGCTACTCCCAGGCCCTGTGGTGGATCTCCCGGGCCCGTACCGGGATCGCCGCCCCGGAGCTGGGCGTCCCCGCGGTGGCACTGCGCGCCCGGCTCGACGCCCGCAGCGCCCGGATCCGGCACCTGCAGGGCCGCGACACCGACGCCGTGGTGCGTGCGGAGGCCGCGCTCGCCGCCGCCAGGGGATGCGGGGACCAGCGGACGGTGGCCGCCGCGCTGGAGGTGCTGGACTGGGCCGAGGTCGCACTGGGCAGGCTCGACGCGCCGTCGCACGCGCTGCACGCGCTGGCGATCCACACCGAGCTCGGGGACGCAGGCGCCGGCGCGCACATCCGCAACGGCCTCGGCGCCCGCGCCTACTTCCTGGGCCGGTGGACCGAGGCGGCCGACCACTACCGGCGGGCGCGGACGGACTTCGACCGCGTCGGCGACGTCGCCAACGCGGCGACCGCCTCGGCGAACCTCGCCGAGGTGCTGGTGGACCAGAACCGGCTGGTCGAGGCGGAGGAGACGCTCTGCGCCGCGATGCGGATCTGGCAGGCGGTGGGCGCGGTGTCGGACACCGCCTGGGGGCGCCTGCAGCTCGGCCGGATCGCCGCACGGGACGGGCGGGCAGGCGACGCGCGAGCGCACTTCCGGTTCGCACGGGCGTACTTCGCGGCCCACCACGAGGCGACCGAGCTGCTCGCCGTCGACGCCGCCACCGCCGAATGTGACGCGTCCGCAGGCCGTGTCGAGGACGCGCTCGCCCTCGCGGACGACGCGCTGTGCCGGGCACGGTCGATCGCGGGTCTCGTCGCGGCCGTCCCCGCCCTGCACCGGGCCCGCGGCGTGGCCCTGCTGCACCGCCACGACCGGCCCGGGGCCGCTGCCGCGCTGGGGGAGAGCCTGGCGGCCGCGCGGGCGCGCCAGGCGCGGCACGACGTGGCACTCGCCCTGGACGTGCAGCTGGAGCACGGCCTCGGCGGCGACGAGGCCGCGGCGTGGACCCGGGAGCGCGACCGGCTGGTCGACGAGCTGGGCATCCGGTGCCTCGGGGGCTGACTGCCGCGAACGTCGTGCGTGCTGCTCGCCCCTGCTGCTCATCCGCATCATCGGGACCGCCACCGGCCAGATCTGGCACCACGTCCGCCGCGACCTCGACCGGCTCCGCGCCGTCACTTCCACCGGTCACACCGGCACGTTCCGCCTTAACTCCGCGCCGGGCTCGCTTGCGGTGCGGGTCGGTTTGCCGCCGTCTCCGAGTGTCCTCAGCCGTGATCAATCCGAGGTCGCGGCCCGAGATGCACCCCTCGGTCCGGGACTCTCTCCGTTCGTCGCGGGGAGTCGACCGCAGGTCGCTGAGCTGCTGATCCTGTCGGTGTTCGAACGTATGATCGAGCGATGCAGACGGTGGTGCTCCCCGACGGCCTGGCGGCCCTGCCGCCCGGTCCCGGGCTCGCCGCCGCGCTGGGCGCGGTGGAGCTGTCCGCGGTGCCCAACGACCGGATGCTCGACGTCCTGGCCGCGCAGTACCGGCAGCTGTGCCACGAGCAGGCCCGCACGGCCGCGGTGCTGGCCGAGGTCGGCCGGTGCGAGGGCTACCCCGAGCCCGGCCAGGTGTCTCGCCTGCCCGCGCCGGAGCGCTACGCCCCGGAGGAGACCCGCGCGGCGCTGCGCTGGACCCGGCGCG
>JAKDLE010000540.1 GCA_030453005.1 Pseudonocardia sp.
TCGCGATCGTCGAGCTGGCCGAGGAGCTCGTGGCCGTCGAACCCGACGCCGACCTCCGCCGCTTCTCCGTGGAGCTGGAGACCCGGGCCGACGCCGCTCACCCGCCCGCGGTGCAGGGCGTCACGCTCGCCTCGCTGCACGCGGCGAAGGGCCTGGAGTGGGACGTCGTGTTCCTCGTCGGGCTGGCCGACGGCACGCTGCCGATCCAGCATGCCGATGGCGACGACGCCGCGATCGAGGAGGAGCGCAGGCTGCTCTACGTCGGCGTGACGCGCGCCCGTCGCCGCCTCGCGCTGTCCTGGGCGCTCTCCCGCCGGCCCGGCAGTGCGCGCAGGCGCAGACGGAGCCGGTTCCTGCACGGGCTGATCCCCGAGGCGCATCCGGCCTCGCGGGTGGCGGCGCCGTCGACCGGTGGGGCGAAGCCGCGCTGTCGGGTCTGCGGTGCGGCGCTGCTCGGGGTGGACGCGTTGAAGATGCGTCGCTGCTTCGCCTGTCCGTCCGATGTGGATACCGACCTGCTCGACCGGCTCCGTGTCTGGCGCGCCGAGGAGGCGAAGGGCCAACAGGTGCCCGCCTACGTCGTGTTCACCGACGCCACACTCACGGCCATCGCCGAGCACCGCCCCGCCGACGACGCCGCACTGGTGGCCATCCCCGGCATCGGCGCCCGCAAGCTCGACCGCTACGGTCCCGCCGTTCTGTCCCTGGTGTCCGAGTCCTGACCAGGCTCGGACGCCGATCCATCGAAGCTTCCCGTAAATAGGTTGTGCGGTTCCTCGCGCGGCTTCTACGGTAGCTCCCGACGGGCTTCCGCCAGCGGAGCCCGCCGTCGCGACCAGACCCGGAGAGGGGTGCTGAACATGATCACGATGACGACGAACATCGTCGAGACCCACGGCACCCGTCCGTGGGTCGAGCCGGTGGCGGACGCGCGCGTGTACACCCGGCGACCGTTCGTCCCCATGCTCGGCGGACTCGATTCCTCCAACAGCACAGGTGTGTCCGAAGTTGTGGTGGGCCGTCACAGGTAGACGTCCCCGCACCGGCCGAAGTCAAGGGCCGCGGACCCCAGCACCTGGGATCCGCGGCCCTTTTTGTTTGTCACAGTCTCTTCCCGATTCCTGACCAAGACCAGGAGGTAGTTCGGTGCTAGTCCGATCAGTTCCGTTGGACGGCGGAGCGATCAACCCTGACGAGTACGGCGGCGACACCGCGTCGGCACTCGGAACCCTGCTCGACGCAGCCCCGAAGAAGGGGCTCGACCTGCCCTGCCGCTCCGACGACGCCGACCTGTGGTTCGCCGAGTCACCGGCTGCGCTGGAGCGGGCCAAGGCTCTGTGCGACGGCTGCCCGATCCGGGCCGAGTGCCTGGCGGGCGCGCTGCGTCGCGAGGAGCACTGGGGCGTGTGGGGAGGGGAGATCTTCGAGCGTGGGGTCGTCATCCCGCGCAAGAGGCCCCGGGGTCGACCCAGCAAGGCCGACCTGGCCCGCGACCGCGCCTTCGCCGTGGCGAGCGCCTGAACACACCGACGAGAAGGAGAACTCCGATGACCCACCTCCCGAGCACCTCGACCGCAGGCCCCACTGCCGTGCACGACCGCGAAGGACCCGCGATGTTGCTCCTCGATGAAGCCCTGGCCCGATCCCGACAGCAGGAGGCCGAACAGGCCGCACGTGACCACGCACTGGCCCGCCGGTTCGTCGCGGGCCGCCGGTGGGCCTGGCTCGCCGCGTACGCCACCCGCCGTGCCACCCGCGCCCGGGTGGCCGCCGGTGGAGCGCCGCTGACCGTCGCTGACGTCGGTCTGAGCGGCGGCGTGCGGGGGACGGGCCGATGAGCGCCGCTCGCTACGGACGGAGCCCCTCGGCCCCCTCCTCGGCCTCGAAGATCCACGGCTGCCAGTGCCGGACGATGCCGCGCAGCGGCACGTCGGCGTCGAGCTGGCAGAGCACGCCGATGGTGCCCATCGTGACGCGGTGCACCAGCAGGTACTGGGGCGGCAGGTTCAGCTCGCGTCCGGTGTTGAACTGCGGGCTGCGCAGGTCGCCCACCCGCTCGGCCTGCTTCTGCAGCCAGGCCCGGTCGAAGCGGAACTCACTCGTGTGCAGCGGCTCGGTGAACGGGGCGAGGTAGGCCACGGCCTCATCGGCGGTCATCCCCGAGCCCGGGCGGACGAAGCCCTCGTCGCGCAGCAGCGTGAGCAGATCGGCCGGGCGGCCCTCCAACGCGAGCCGGACCATCTCCGACAACGGGCGGGGCATGCCGCCGGGCAGCCGCGCCACGGCGCCGAAGTCGATGACCATCAACCTGCCGTCGTCGAGCACCTGGAAGTTGCCGGGGTGGGGGTCGGCGTGCAGCAGCCCCGTGCGCTCGGCCGCGGAGTAGTGGAACTCCGCGAGCTGGGTGGCGGCGTGGTCGCGCTCGGCCTGCGTGCCGCGCGCGATGATGTCGGACAGCCGCCTGCCGGTGACCCACTCGGTGACCATGGCCCTGGGGGCCGACGCCACCACCCGCGGCACCTTGACGCGCTCGTCACCCTCGTAGGCTGTCGCGAAGGCGCGCTGGTTCTCCGCCTCGTCGCGGTAGTCGAGCTCCTCGGCCATCCGTTCCTGCAGCTCGGCGATCAGCGGCTTGATCTCCAGCCCGGGCACGAACGGCTGCATGAGCCTGCTCATCCGGGAGAGCTGCCGCAGATCCGACAGCAGAGCCTGCTCGGCGCCCGGGTACTGCACCTTGACGGCGACCTCGCGTCCGTCGCGCCACACGGCGCGGTGCACCTGGCCGATGCTCGCGGCGGCGGCGGGCGTCTCGTCGAACTCGGTGAACCGGCCGCGCCAGCCGCGCCCGAACTGCTCGGCGAGCATCCGGTCGACGTCGGCGGGCGGCATCGGCGGGGCCGCGGACTGCAGCTTGACCAGCGACTCGCGGAACGGCGCCGCGTACTCCTCGGGCACCGCCGCCTCGAACACACTCAGCGCCTGGCCGAACTTCATGGCCCCGCCCTTGAGCTCGCCGAGCACCGCGAAGAGCTGTTCGGCGCTGCGGGCCATCATCTGCGCGGAGATCTCCTCGCCGTTGCCCCCGGCGAGACGACGCCCCCAGCCCGCCGCCACGCGCCCGGCCACACCCAGCGGGAGGCTGGCGAGCTTGGCCGTTCGTGAGGTGGTGCGTCGCGGGATGTCGGTCACCCCACCATTGTCCCCCGGCGTT
>JAKDLE010000541.1 GCA_030453005.1 Pseudonocardia sp.
CGCCCTCGACCTCGGGGGGCTCCCCCCCGCGGCGGCCGCCGCGCCCGGCGTGCTCGACGCGATCCGCGCCGCCGAGACCGCAGGGAACGGCTTCGCCGGTGCCGGCTCGCGGGCGCTCCAGCTGATGATCCTCTCCCTGCGGGACCGGCACGCCGAGGCCGACGCCGGCTACACGGAGGTGCTGCCGACGCTGCTGCGCCGCCACCGGGGGTGGCGGCCACGGCGCTGGGCTACCAGGCGACCGGCGCGCTCGCCACCGGCGACGTGCCACGGGCGCTGGCCCTCGCCGAGCAGGCCGTCCGGGTCGCCGAACCGATCGGCGACCTGCTGCGCGTCGGGATGGCCCGGTCCGTGCTCGCGCTGGTGCACGCGAGCGCCGGCGACGTCGACCGCGGCCAGGCGGCGATCGAGCCGGTGCTGCGGCTGGTCGAGGGCGTCGAAGGCGAGACGTTCGTCGCCGGGCTGGCCCGGGCGGTGGCCACGCTCGCGCTGCGACGCGGCGACGCGGAGGCCGCGTGCGAGTGGCTCGCCCGAGCGGCCGCCACCGCGGACCGCGGGGACCTGGGCGGCAGCGCAGGCGATGGCGGGACTCGGCACGGCGCTGGCCCTGCTGGCCCGGGACGACGAGGCCGCGGCCGTGCTGGACCGGGCGGAAGCGGCGGCGCGGCGCCGCGGGATGCCGTCCGTGCTGGCCGAGACGCTCGCCTGCCTCGGCGCGGCCGCGCGACCGTCGGTCAACGACGTGCGGGTGCTCGGCGCGGCCGCGGCGGCACGTACGGGAATGGGTCTCCCGTCGATGCCGCACCAGATACCGGCGCAGCGCGCCGCGATCACCATCCTGCGTTCCGCGCTCGGCGATCCCGCGTTCGAGGCGGCGTGGCGGGAAGGCCCTCTCTGCATCACGTCGCCGTCGCGGATTGCGCCGTACCGGTCCCCCGTCGAGCCGGGCGTGTTGGTGCTGATCGGGAAGGTGCCGGGGCGGCTACGCGGCTGGTGCCGGGCGACGGATGGGCGGTGGGGTCGGGCTGGTCGACTTCGAAGTCTCCGACCGTGCCGGGCGGACCGTCGTGTCCCATTTCCCCGCTGCGGCGCTGACGCCGATCCCGACCGATCCGCAGCTCCCGGGCGACCGGCTCCCATGCCGGCGCGACGTCGAACGAGACGACCGGCGGCACGATCCGCACGTCCGGACGGGCCTCCGCGCGCGGCTCGGCGGGGTCGACGGTTCCGCCGCAGTGCGGGCACGCGACCGACGCGGCCGGGGTGGCGGTCGGCTCGTAGCGCAGCCGGTGCACGCGGGGGGCGTGGTGGTTGCTGCTGGTCATGGTGGCCTCCGCTGCTCGGTGGGCCTGTCGGCCCGTCCCCTTGGGGTGGCGGGGAGTTGTTTCCCCCGCCGCCGTAAGGCGACCCGGCACGGCCGTCGAGGCTCGCCGTCACGGGCGGCCGCCAGGCCGTCACGAAGTGACGCGGAGCGAAGCGGAGCGCCCTTTACGGTGAGTGAGGCCGTGCGAAGCCAAGGGCCGGCAGGCCCCCGCCGGAGGCGGTCCACTGGGCAGTTGCTCGGCCGCGCGGCCTTGAGCGCAGGCCAGC
Organism: Pseudonocardia sp.; assembly: GCA_030453005.1. GTDB lineage: Bacteria > Actinomycetota > Actinomycetes > Mycobacteriales > Pseudonocardiaceae > Pseudonocardia. The sequence continues at coordinate 1,591 of JAKDLE010000541.1, forward strand.
CACCAGACGGCGGGAACCCGGGTACGTCAGCTGGCCGGAGTCCTGTCTGTCGTCAGGCCTGACTCCTGACACCCTGCGGGAGTCCTGCGGACCCGAGGCGCTGACCTGGAGTTCTTCCGAGGCGAGCACCGCCATCTGGTCACTAAGAATCTCGGCGGATCGTGCATCGGCGGGCCGGCGGGGGTCGCTGTTCAAGGTTCGCCTGAGCTGCGGCGAGACATTCACAAGCCCGTTTCCGTTCCGCAGGTCAAGGCTCGGCTCGTCACGCGAGTCACGTGTACGAAGCCCGTCTCGGGTCCGCGTGAGCCGCTGCGCCTGGGACAGGTCACTAATCGGCGTCATGACTCAGGTCAGGCCGTGACGCGCTCGTACAACCCGTCCTCCACCCGGCGCATCTCGGACTCGATGACCTGGACCAGGTTGGGGTTGTCGACCAGCAGCCCGAGCTCGACGTTGCCGTGCTCGGCGCTCCACGAGAAGTTGGCGCTCGTCACCAGCAGGAAGCGGTGGTCGACGGCGAGGAACTTCGCGTGGTTGCGGACGTACCCGCCGTCGAAGGCCCCGGTCTGTAGCACGACCGCCGGGTACAGGTGGGTCGCCACCTCGGTGGCGCTGGGTGATGCGGGGTGCTCCGCCGCCTTTCGGTCGACGTAGACGCGGACCGCGATCTCTGGCCGGAGTGCCGCCGCGCGCAGGGCGGTCCACAACGCGGAGCTGCGCTGGAAGTTGAAAGTGGAGCAGGTGACGGACTGGCGGGCGCTTCCGACGAGGTGCGCCACCGAGCTCGTCAGTGGCCCGCTCCGGGCGAGGTGCCCGGGCATCGTCCATAGTGGGTCGATCGCGGTGGTGGTCGAGCGGGCACCCTCGATCCCTCGCAGGACGGCTACGGCCTGCTCGTACACGAACCGCGCCGGGTCGGGAGCGAGCAGTGCCCGCAGCGGCGGACGGCGTCCGGCGGCGATGGCCTTGAGCGCCGCGGTGACCGTGTCGCCGTCGGCCAGCCGGTCGGCGATCTCCTTCGCCTCGGTGCCGGTGAGCAGGCGGCCCAGTTCCCGGGCTGCCTCAGCGGACGGGTGGGAAGAACCCAACATCGCTCCCCGGCAGGTTGAGCAGGAACCGGCGGTCGAGGAAGCGGTTGGCCTTCTCGCACGAGGTCTCCGACGCCATCACGCAGCAGTGGCAGGCGGCGCCGTGCAGGAAGTCCTCCGGGTCCGCCGGCGTGCGCATCGCGCAGATCGGGTCGGACGAGCAGCGCTCGGCCCGGTACAACGCCGCGGAGACCACCCGCGCGAGCCGGTCCGGCGTGCTCAGCTGGACCAGTCCGCCGAGGGTGCCGTCGCTGTCCGACGCGGTGGTGCAGATCAGCAGCCCGGCCGCCGCGGTCCGCCCGGGCGCCGCCGTCCACGCGTAGAGCCGCTCGGACAGGCTCGCCGCGGAGTAGCCGCACGTCATCGCCAGCTCGCGGATCAGGACGTGGGCGAGGGTGTGCACCAGCCAGTAGCGCGGTGGCTTGAGCCTGCTGTTCGGGTCGACCTTCGCGGCGGTCTCGGAGAACCGGCGCTCGAAGTTGCGTTCGTGCGACTCGCGGTGGGCCGTCCAGAGCTCGGTGCCGAG
>JAKDLE010000542.1 GCA_030453005.1 Pseudonocardia sp.
CCGGATCACCAACCGGGTCGTGGAGTTCGAGCAGGACCGGCTCATCGGCTGGTGCTTCCCCCGGTGATCAGCGTCTGCGGTACGGGAGACTCGCGGGTGGACCTCCTGTACCGCAGGCGACGATCATTCCCTTGACCCATCCACTTGCCGGATGACATCATCCAGTTCGTGAGTGTAATCGCCCCGCCCCTGCTTCCGATCTTTCGGTCGGCGGCGCAGCTCGCGGTGCTCACAGAGCTGTTCGCAGGCGCCGCGCCCGAGCGTTCCATCGGCGAGCTCGCCCAGCGCACCGGCGTACCGCAGGCGACCGTCTCGCGGGAGGTCGCACGCCTCGTGGCAGCCGGTCTGCTCGTCGACCGCGCGGTCGGCCGCACACGGCTCGTCCGGGCCCGACCGGAGTCGCCGATCCACGACGAACTGGCGGCGTTGTTGCTCAAGGTGTCCGGACCGCCGGTCGTGTTGGGCGAGCTCCTCGCGAACGTACCCGGCGTCCGGGAGGCCTTCGTCTACGGTAGCTGGGCACGGCGGCACCTCGGCGAGCCGGGCGACGAACCCGTCGATCTCGACGTCCTCGTGATCGCTGACGGCGAGCGAGCGACGGTACGAGCGGTTCGCGCCGCCGCGGACGGAGCCACCGAGCGACTCGGCCGAGACGTCACCGTCACCGTGCTCACCGATGCGGAGTGGACTCAGGGGACCTCGGGCTTCGTTCGTTCCGTCCGCGAGTCTCCGCTCGTGCCGATCGAGTTGATGCGGTGAACGCCCGCCCGACCCGACGTCGCAGGTCTGATCCGCGCAGGACGGCTCCAGAGCGTGCCCGCCGACCTGACCACGGCGAGTGCACGGCTCTCCGTCGCCGACCAGCACCTTCGCGCGTCGGCTGCTCGCCGAGGACCTCGACCTCGAGATCGCCTACGTCGCCCTCTACGACGCGGCTCGGAAGGCCGTCACCGCGGCGATGCTCGCCGTGGGGCTGCGGGCGGCCAACCGGGCCGGGTCGCACGAGGCCGTGGCGATCTGGTGCGCCGAGACGCTCGGTCCGCGCTGCCCCGCGGCCCGCCGCTTCGACGCGTTGCGCCGGCGCCGCAACCGCTCCGAGTACGACGACCTGCTGCTCTCCGGGACCGACGTGGCGGTGGACCTCGACGACGCACTCGACGTCGTCGAGGCCGCGCACGGGTCGATCACGCAGGCAGGGTGAGGATCTCCGCGCCGTCGGCCGTGACCAGGACCGTGTGCTCGAACTGGGCGGTGCGGGAGCGGTCCTTCGTCACGACCGTCCAGTCGTCGGGCCAGATGTCGTAGTCGATCGAACCGAGGGTGATCATCGGCTCGATGGTGAACGTCATGCCCGGCTCCAGGACGGTGTGCACCTCGGGGGCGTCGTAGTGCAGCACCACGAGCCCGCTGTGGAAGCTGCGCCCGATGCCGTGGCCGGTGAAGTCGCGGACCACGCCGTAGCCGAAACGCCTGGCGTAGGACTCGATGACGCGCCCGACCACGTTGAGCTCCCGCCCCGGTCGGACGGCCTTGATCGAGCGCATCATGGCCTCGCGGGTGCGCTCCACGAGCAGCCGGTCCTCCTCGGACACCTCGCCCGCGAGGTAGGTGGCGTTGGTGTCGCCGTGCACGCCGCCGACGAACCCGGTGACGTCGATGTTGACGATGTCGCCGTCGGAGATGACCGTCGAGTCGGGGATGCCGTGGCAGATCACCTCGTTGAGGCTCGTGCAGCACGACTTCGGGAAGCCCTTGTAACCGAGCGTGGACGGGTACGCGTCGTGGTCGAGCAGGAACTCGTGCACCACGCGGTCGACCTCGTCGGTGGTGACGCCCGGGGCCACCACGGCACCGCCCGCCGCGAGCGCCTGCGCGGCGACCCGCCCGGCGTGGCGCATGAGCTCGATCGTCTCGGGCGTCTGCACCCACGGCTCGGTGCTGCGCGCCGGCGTCTTCTTGCCGACGTACTCCGGGCGCGGGATGTGCGCGGGCACGGGTCGGATCGGCGAGACGGTGCCGGGGGTCAGCAGGGTACGAGCGGGCATGGGGCCAGTGTAGGTCGCGACGGGCCAGGGGCGGCGGCTCGGCTCAGCGCACGCGGTGAGCGGCCCGCCGGGCCACGACCAGCGACAACGCGCGCCAGCCGAGCATCAGCACCGCGAGCGAGACCACCGTCACCACGGCGAAGCTCAGCGGCAGCCGCCCGGTGAACGCCGCCCGCAACGCCAGCCCGATGACCACGGTGCCCGCCAGCGCGACCGATCCGGCGCGCAGGCCCGACGGGTCGGCACGCACGAACGGCGTGGCCCAGGCCGCCGCGAGGCCCACCACGAACGGCGCGACGGTGGCCGCCAGACCCCACACGTCGGCGGCCTCGGCGTGGTTGACCCGCCCGACCGCGGCGAACACCACCACCGCCACGACGTCGGCGACGAGGGCCAGCGCGGGGACCCGGCTGCTCGGCATGCGCACAGGATAAGCGCCCGCGGCTGCACCCGGTGACCGGCCGCCGAATCCCGGACACCGGCTCAGTAGCTGGGAAGGAAGCGGGCCGCGGCGTCGACGGCGGGGGCGGAGGACCCGCCGTCGACGACGAGCACCGCGAACGCGACGTCCCCCCGGTAGCCGACGAACCAGCCGTGCGCGCGGCCGTCGTTCGTGAACTCCGCGGTGCCGGTCTTGCCGTACACCTCGCCCAGCCCGCTCAGGGCCGTGGCGCTGCCCTCGGTGACGACGGCGCGCATCATCGGTCGGATCGCCGCCAGCGCCGCGGGGTCGGGCGTGGTGGCGGGACGCAGCACCTCGGTGTCGACGCCCTCGAGCAGCCGGGGCACCACCGGTGCCCCGTGCGCCACGGTGGCCGCCACGAGAGCCATGCCCAACGGGCTCGCCAGCACCTCGCCCTGGCCGAACCCGTTCTCCGCCCGCTGCACCTCCTCGGTCGCCACCGGGACGGAGCCGGTGACGGTGGTCAGGGCGGGCACGGCGTAGTCGGCGCCGAGGCCGAGGGTGAGCGCCGCGGCGGACAGGGCGCCCGGGTCGAGGCCCGCGGCGATCTGCGCGAAGGTCGTGTTGCAGGACCGGGCGAACGCGGTGCGCAGCGGCACGGTGCCCAGGTCGAAGCCGCCCGCGTTGGGCACCGGGCGCCCGCCGATGATGACGCTGCCGGGACACGCCACCGGTGTGTCGACGCCGAACCCCTG
>JAKDLE010000543.1 GCA_030453005.1 Pseudonocardia sp.
CCGGGCCGTGGGGCCACACGGCTGCGTCGGGGTTTCCGCGTACCCGCCGCGCTCCCGATGCGTTTCCGCGTAACCGACCCCGCCCCGATCACACCGAGCCGGGGAGCCCGCATGACCGCCGGCCGAGCCGGCCACACCCCCAGACAGACCGAACGACACCAGCCATCCTCCTGGGCGAATCGTGGGGAAACCGCCTGATCGTTCACACTGGTACCGGCATTCGCCGACGCCGGGCGAGGTCGGCCCGTCTGTGATCATCGGTCACGTCGACTCCGCCGACGCGGGCCCGTCGGTGTTCTTCCGGCTCGCCGAGCTCCGGCCCGGCGACCGGATCGACGTGGCGCGCGTCGACGGCAGCACGGCGACGTTCGAGGTCGATACCGTGCGCTCCTATCCCAAGGACAGCTTCCCGCTGCTCACCGTGTACGGCGACACCGACCACGCAGCGCTGCGTCTGATCACCTGTGGCGGGGTCTTCGACACCGGCGCGCAGAGCTACCGCGAGAACGTGGTGGTCTTCGCTCGCCTGATCGAGTAGGGCGTCAGCGACGCACGTCGCTCAGCGGCCGGGAGCGCAGGGCGATCGGTGCGAGCAGCGGCTTCGCCAGGCCGCCCAGATAGCTGAGGGTGCCTGCGCCGAAGCCGCCGCGGTTGTACTCCGCGACACCGCGGCGTCCGCCGCGGCGCGGGCCCCGGTACCCGTCCACCACCGACGCGAGCAGGTGCGGGCGCCGGTCGACACCGCCGAGCACCGTCCCGCGCCCACCCTGGGCGAGCAGCGCCCGGATGGCGCGCTCGAGCGTCGGGACGTGGGTCCACAGCTGGTACAGCGCCACCCGCCCGTCCCGGTCGAGCAGGATCGTCGGGTCGGCCTGCTCGCCGCCGTAGGCGCGGTGCACGCTGCCCTGGTGGTCGTCGACGAGCAGCGGCCAGGGCAGGTCCTCGAGCCGCCGGTACTCCCGGGCTCCGGCGAGCTTCTCGCCGTAGTCGGCGTAGTGGTGGCGCAGCTCGCCCGGATGGTTCTGCCGGACGAAGATGTCGAGGAAGCGCACCTGCTCGCCCCGGCGACGAAACAGCTGCGTGAGCGGCTCGACCGAACCGGTGGTGATCGGTCAAGTGCCGTTGCCGATGTGTACGAGCAGGGGGCGGTCCGCCTGCCCGGGTACCGCGACCCGCTCACCGTCGGTCGACTCGAGCTCCACGACGGGCGCCGCAGACCCGGGCGGCAGCGCCACCTCGCCGCGAGCGGTGCGCCACACGTCGGCGAACATGTGCCTGGCCCGGAAGTGCTCGAAGTTGTACTCCCGCAGCTGCGCGGGGCTGCCCGCGGGCCCGTGCCGTTCCGAGGTGAAGGAGACCATGCACCGCGGCTACCCGGTCTCGACGGCTCCACGCGCACCGACGCGACCGTGGGCCGGGTACTGCTCTCCGGCCCGAACCGCTCGATCGGAGCGCGAGGTCGTCGAGTTCCGCGAGCAGGTCGGTTTGAACAACGCCGACGCCGCCGCCGCGGAGCGCCTGCTGGCGCCGGGCGGTCAGGCGCCGGGGGTGGCGGCGGTGTCGCCGAGGGTCGGGTCGACGGCCTCGGCGACGATGTAGTTCTGGGCGTCGGCGTCGTCGAACAGGCCGTCGTCGTAGTCGAAGCCGAACTCGTCCTCGACCACGCCGACCTCGAACGCCCGGCGCACGACGCCGGTCACCGCGACCGCGCTGCCCTCCTGCGGGCCGACCACCTCGGACACCTCGGCGCTGATCGTGACGGTCTGCCCGACGAGCGGGCTCACGAGGCCCTCGTCCTCCTGGATGTCCTCCACGTCGGCCCCACCTCGCTGCCTGCGGTGTCACCGCACCCGGCGAGCACCCCCAGCCCGAGGCCCGCCGCGACCGCCGCACCGGCCGCCCGCCGTACCCGAATGCGCTCACGTCATGCTCCTCTCGTCGACCCGCTGGCCTTCACGGGCCGGCAACGCTCCTGATCTACCCGGTAGCCGGCCCCGGTTATGGGACGTTATGAACCCGTGACTTCGGACGTGCGGCACGCCCTGTTCACCGGGCCGGCCCCTGGGTACGGCTGGGAACGGAGCGGTTCGGCGCCATCTCATGGGGCTCCGACGATCCGCCGACGAGCAGACCCTGCGACCCGAGGGAGGTGCGGCATGGACACCCTGATCGCGGCCGCTGCGGCGGTGGGTGCCGGAATGCTGCTGGCGGTCGCGGGGGTGCTCCAGCAGCGATCGGCGAGTAGGCGCCCCAGCGGCGAGGGCCTCGCGATGGCCGGGCACCTGCTCCGCGACCGCATCTGGTTGCTCGGCATCAGCGCGGCGGTCGCGTCCTACGGCCTGCAGGCGCTCGCCCTGACGTTCGGCACACTGACCCTGGTCCAGCCGCTGATCGTCTCGGAGCTGCTGTTCGCGGTGCCGGTCTCGGTCCGGCTGCGCGGGCTACGGCTTCGGCCGCGCGACTGGCTGGCGATCGTCGCGATCATCGTGGGCCTGACGGTGGGCATCGTCTCGGCCGACCCACAGGGCGGTGAGCCACGCCAGCCGTTCCTCGCCTGGGTGCCCGCGCTGGTCGCGGTCGTCGTGGTAGCGGGAGGTGCCCTGGTGGCCGCGCGAACGCTGCGCGGCCCGGTGAAGGCCTCGATGTACGCGCTCGCCGCGGCGGTGGTGCTGGGCACCCAGTCCGCGCTGTTCGCCGCGACCATCGCCTACCTGCGCACCGACATCGCGGGCGCGTTCACGCACTGGGAGACCTACACGCTCGTCGTGGCCAGCCTGATCGGGCTCCTGCTGATCCAGAAGGCATTCCAGTCGGGCCCGCTGGCCGCGAGCACCTCGGTGACCGACGCGGTCCTGCCGCTGGTGGCGATCTCGCTCGGGGTCGGGCTGTTCGGCGAGCAGATCACCACGACCGTGCCCGGCCTGACCGGCGCCGCCGTCGGCCTGGCGCTCCTGATCACCGGCATCGTGGGGCTCGACACGTCCCCGGTGGTGCGCAAGGAACAGAGGATCGAGCGCCGCGAGCAGCGGAAGACCGCCGAACGGGAGCAGCCGTGACGGACCCGGGCCGGAAGGAAGACCTGCGGAGATGACACTGGTCTACGTGTTCGCGCTGGCCGCGGCCCTGTGCTTCGGGCTCGGGTCGGTCGTCCAGCAGCGCGTCGCCGCGACCGCGCCGCCCGAGGACACCCTGTCCCCGC
>JAKDLE010000544.1 GCA_030453005.1 Pseudonocardia sp.
GCCCGCTGCGACGACGTCGACGATCCGGCCCAGCAGCGGCGCGACCAGCAGCCCCACCGCGCTGCCCGCGAGCAGCACGGCGACCGCGACCGCCGCGCGCAACCGGTGCGGCCGCAGCAGCACCCGGACCGCGGCACGGGTCTGCGCCCCGGTGGCCAGGGGGAGGAGCATGCGCTCGGGCGCGGTCACGACAGCACCGTCTCCCGGTAGCCGGCGTCGGAGCCGACGAGGTCGGCGTGCCGGCCGCTGCGGCGGACCCCGTCGACGTCGAGCACGACGACCCGGTCGGTGGCCGCGAGCAGGGCCGGGCTCGTCGTCACGACCAGCGTGGTGCGGCCCTCGCGCACGCGGCGCAGGGCGTCGGCGATGCGCGACTCGGTGACCGAGTCGACCGCCGTCGTCGGGTCGTGCAGCACCAGGACGGGCCGGTCGGCGGTCAGCGCCCTGGCCAGTGCGACGCGCTGGCGCTGCCCGCCCGACAGCGAGCTGCCCTGCTCGCCGACGGTGCCGTGCACCCCGCCGGGCAGGGCGTCGGCCACCTCGTCGGCGGCCGCGACGGCCAGCATCTGGGTGGCCAGCAGCTCCGCGGCGGGCCCGGTGCCCCCGGCCGCGGTCACGTTCTCCAGCAGCGTCCCGCCGAACAGCACCGCGTCGTGCGCGGCGACGAGGACCGCGGTCCGGGTCGCGGTCGGGTCGGCTCCGACCAGCGGCATCCCGTCCAGCTCCGCGGTGCCCGCCTCCGGGTCGGCCTCGCGGGCCAGGCAGGCGAGCAGGGCCGCCGCGACGGCGGGGGAGGGTGCGACGATCCCGACGAGCTCGCCCGGTGCGACGTCGAGGTCCACGCCGCGCAGCGGGCCGTGACGCAGCCCGCGCAGGCGCAGCGCGCCGCGGACGGGCCCCACGTCGGGACCGGTCCCGACCGCCACGGCCGGCGGCGAGCTCAGCACGGCCGCGACCCGGGTGGCCGAGGCGCGCGCCTGCGCGAACTCGAGGGTCATCCAGCCCGCGGACTGCAGCGGCGCCATGAGGAACAGCGCGAGCCCCACCGTGGCGACGAGCTGGCCGATGCTGATCACGCCGTCCGCGGCGAGCCGGCCCCCGACCAGCGCGACCAGCGCGATGAACAGCCCGGCCGAGGCCTCCACGACCCCGCCCTGCATCGCGAACGCCCGCGCGGTGCGCAGGGTGGCCAGCAGCGACGCCTGGCTCGTGCCGCGGTAGCGGTCGACGGCGGCGCGCTCGGCGCCCAGGCCCTTGAGCACCCGCAGCCCGACGACCAGGTCGGCGGCCACTCCGGAGGCGTGCGCCGCCCGCTCCTGCTCGACCCCGCTGCGTCGCTCCAGCGGCCGGCTCACATAGTGGGTCAGCAGCAGCAGCGGTGGGGTGCCCGGCAACACCAGCAGCCCGAGCGGCACCGACACCGTCAGCAGGATGACGGCGCTGACCAGCACCGCGACCACCGCCGCGATCCCGAAAGGCAGCACCAGGTTCGCCGCGCCCACCCGCTTGGCGTCCTCGGTGGCGATGTTGACGAGCTCGCCGGACAGCCGTCCCGCGTCGGCCCCGCCGCCCGGGTGCAGCACCCGGCGGGTGAGCCGCAGCCGCAGGTCGTGCGCGGAGTTCTCGGCCGCGCGCTCGGCGGCGCGCGCGCCGAAGCGGTAGGAGTAGGACAGCACCGCGAACGTCACCGCGAGCACCGCGATCCACAGCGCGAGCAGGCCGATCGAGCCGGACGTGACGGCGGTGTCGATCACCACGCCGATCAGCACCGGCACCAGCGCCTCGCCCGCCTGGTGCGACGACGCGAGCAGCGAGCCGATGCTGACGTCGCGCCGCTGCGAGCGGATCGCGCCGCGCAGGACCGCCCGTCCGGTGACGGCCTCGTCCGCCGTCAGCACGTCGGGTGCGATATCGGGTGCGAGGTGAGGTAGCCACCCATGGTCGTGAAGAACTCGACGGCGTCGAGGTCGCGGCCGTCGTCGGTGCGGACGCGTTCGACGAGGACGCCGGGGTTGCGGCCCTTGCGGGCGTCGGCGCCTGCCGCGATCACGACGCCGGTGCCGCGGCGGATCACGACGCGTCCCGGGGTGCCGCCGATCGCGTCCGCGGTGAGCGACGCCTTCGTGACCCGCACCCGCTCGCCCCCGAGGAAGCAGTAGGCGTTGGGGTAGGGGTCGACCTGGGCGCGGACGAGGTTGAACACGTCGCGCGGCGGCCAAGTCCAGTCGATCCGGTTCTCCTCGTCGGTGCGCCGATGGAAGTACGACGCGCCGCGCCGGTCCTGCGGTGCCCAGCCGGTGTGACCCTGCGCGATCAGCGCCAGCGCGTCGACGGTGATCGGCCCGAACATGGCGAGCGTGCGGTCGAACAGGTCGACGACCGTGTCGTCGTCGGTGATCGGGGTGGAGCGCTGCAGCACGACGTCGCCTGCGTCGAACTCGGTGTTCATCATGTGCGCGGTGACGCCGACCTCGGGCTCGTCGTTGATCAGCGCCCAGTTCAGCGGCGCGAAGCCGGCGTAGGCGGGCAGCAGGGCGTCGTGCACGTTGAGCGTGCCGAGCCGGGGCAGGTCGAAGACCTCGGGCGGGAGCCAGGTGCGCCAGTTGGCGACGACCATGACGTCGGCGTCGGCCGCGGCGATCGCGGCGCGGACCTTCTCGTCGTCGGCCCGGTCGCGGACCAGCAGCCGGATCGCGCGGTCAGCGGCCAGCTCGGCCACCGACTCGTTGAAGATCTTCTCGTAGGCGTTGTCGCCGTCGGGGTGCGTGACGATCAGTGCGACGTCGTGGCCTGCGTCGAGCACCGCCTCGATGGTGCGCCGTCCCCAGGTCATGTATCCGAATGCGACGACGCGCATGAGTCTCCTCGTGCAGGCGGTGAGGAGGTGAGCCTAGGCTTACCACCTGGCGGGGTCCAGACCGCGTGGTGGGCTCGGATCCCACGCCGGTCGGTCCACCCTCCTAGCAGCGACAGCGGATCCCTTCGTGGTGCGGCGTCGGACCCCCAGAGGCGGCCGTAGGGTCGGCCTGGTGGAACCTCTGGCTGCTGCGGGGTTTTCGTGTGGCTCGGGATGGTGCTGGCGATCTCGTTCCTCGAGGCGCCGCTGAAGTTCCGCGCACTCCCGCAACAGCCGGGCCACGCTGCCCGGCATGACGATCACCGGGCGCCCGGCGCAGTTCGG
>JAKDLE010000545.1 GCA_030453005.1 Pseudonocardia sp.
ACGCCCTGCTGGTGCCCGAGCGGCGACGTCCGCTGCCGCGTCGCTGCTCGGGCTCCGTCGGCGCGGACGGCATCGGAGCGCAGCTCCCCGAACGGCTTCGGTCCCGTACGGGAGGCGCTGACGATCGTTTCGCGCGCCGGAGTTCTGCTCCGCAGGACCTATGCTGGTGAGGGAAGGCGGTGGCCGTCATGGCGTTCGAGCGCATCAGCATCAGTCACGAACGGATGGGCGGGCTGCCCTGCATCCGTGGTCTGCGCATCCCGGTCAGCACGATCCTCGGTCAACTCGCCGCAGGCCGGGATACGAGTGAGATCCTGGCTGACTTTCCCGATCTCGAACCGGCGGACATCCCGGCCGCCCTGGAGTATGCCGCCGCCGCCGTCCAGGAGCGCGAGCTGCCGATCGTCGGCATCCCACGGTGAGGTTCCTGCTCGACTCGAACCTCTCCCACCGAGTTGCCCAGCAGTTGAACGACGTCGGATTCGGAGCCGAGCATGTCCGTGATCACGGGATGCAGCACGCGACCGACCTCGAGATCCTGAGGTTCGCACGGTCATACTCGCTGATCGTCGTCTCCGAGGACACCGACTTCGGGCAGCTGTTGGCTGAGCAGCGGGCCGCGTCGCCCTCCTTCGTCCTGCTCCGGACGCACGAGCCGATGACACCGGATGAGCAGGCCGGGGTGCTCATCGCGAATCTGCGATCGGTTTCGGCCGATCTGGAGCAGGGAGCGATCGTGGTCGTGGAGCGCAGCCGGATACGGGTCCGACGGCTTCCTGTGCTCCCTCCGATCCCCGGGCAGCGGACCGACGAGTAGAGCTCAGGCCGCCGCCCGGCGCAGGGCGCGGTACAGCAGCGCCGGTTCACCCAGCCTGCGGCGCAGGGCGCGCTCCAGACCCCCGATCGGGTAGAGGTTCTGCGGTGCGCGGGAGTCCTTGTACTCGGTGGAGGCGAACCGCACGAGCGTGGCCTGGCTCAGCGTGGCCAGCGCCACGGCGTCGGCGACCGGAAGCTCGGCGGTGCACTCCACCCGCACGATCCCGGCCCACGGCGCGCCGGGCGGGCAGGGCAGCCGCAGGTACCAGGTGAACCGCTCCCACGAGGTGCCTACCCGGAACACCGGCGTGCGCTGACCGGTTCGCAGCTCGGCGACGACCGCGCCCTGCGGCGCGGGCAGGTAGTCGCTGCGGTGGCTCTTGACGAACCCCAGCGCACGCGGCAGGTGCTGACGTCCCCGCAGCGGTCCGTCGACCACGAGCAGGTCGTCCCCGGAGTCGGTCCCGAGGCCGTGCTCGGCGCGGGCCGCCGCCGCGGCGAGCAGCTCGACCTCGGCCAGCCGGGTCTGCAGGGCCTGCGAGAGCAGCTGCATCGGCGGGGCGTCGCCGGCCGGGGCGACGCGGCCGGTGGCCGAGTAGGTGCCCGCGCCCGTGACGACGTCGGTGGCGTCGTCCGCGGTGGTGAACAGACCGCGCTTGACGTGCGCCGCGAGCAGATGCGCTCCATCGCCGGGGCAGCAGCACACGACCCCGGCCGCGTAGGACGCGCACAGTCCCGGTGCGGCCGCTCCGACCTGCCCGTCGTCCACCCACACCTGGGCGTCCACCCGCCGCACGCCGTCGACGAACAGCACCGCCTCGGGCCGCGCGGTCCGCGGGTCGGGCTCCAGCGGCCGCCACCGCGCGCGGGGTACCTCGACGTCGGCGTCGACCTCCGCGCTCGACGCCCCCAGGTCGGCGTCGAGGCTGGTGCCGTAGGTGGGGTCCCACGGGTCGACGGAGAATCTCACACGTCCTCCCGCGTCACCGACGAGGTGCGCTGGTCGCGGGTCACCGCGAACCGCACCGGCACCCGCTCGGCCAGCGCCGGCACGTGCGTGACCACACCGACCATCCGGTCGCCGCGGGCCGCGAGGTTCTCCAGCGTGCCCGCGCCGCCCGCCAGGTTGGCCTCGTCGAGCGTGCCGAACCCCGCGTCCAGGAAGATCGAGTCCAGACGGGCCGCACCGCGGGCGGCGAGCCCCGACATCTGCGCGGACAGCGCGAGCGCCAGCGCCAGGCTGGCCTGGAACGTCTCGCCGCCGGACAGCGTCTTGACCGGACGCCGGGCGTCGGCGTCGGCGTGGTCGATCACCACGAACTCGCCGTGGTCGTGGGTGAGCGCGAACTGCCCGCCCGACAGCTCCGCCAGGCTGGTGGACGCGTCGGCCACCAACGCGTCGAGCGCGGAGGCCACGAGCCAACGGGGGAACCCGTCGGAGCGCAGCAGCCCGCCGAGCATCCGCGCCACCTCCTGGGCGCTCTCCGCCGTGTCGCGGTCGGCGAGCAGGCGTGCGGCGGTTTCCCTACGCTCGGCGATCCGCTCCCCGACCGCCAGCGCCCGTTCCCGCGCGGCGGCCACGGCGGACGGCGCCGTCGCCGGTGCGGAGGGGGGCAGCTCGTGCGCGGCGAGCTCGTCGGACAGCCTGCGCTCGGCGTCGTCGCGGTCCGCGCGGGCGGCCCGGGTGGCGGCTTCCGCGGCGGCGGACTGCGTGCGCCGCTCCCCCATCTCAGCCTCCGCCCAGTCGACGAGGGTGCTCCACGCCGCGTGCAGGTCCGCACCGAGGGCGGCGGGCGCACCGAGTGGCACCAGTGGGTCGCGGGCGCTGCGCAGCGCCTCCCCGGCCACTACCCCCTCCCGCGCGACCTCGGCCGCGGCCCCTGACGCCGCACCCGCCCCGGCCCCGGCGGAACGCAGGTCGGCGTCGGCGGCGCGGGCCGTGGACTCCAGCTCCGTCGCCCGCGCCAGCTGCCGGGCGGCCTCGGCGTCGGTCGGGGCGTCGCGGAGGTCCGAGCGCAGCTGCTCGAGCCGCGCCTCGACCGTGCTGACGGCTCCGCGGGCCTCCTGCTCGGCGCGGGCCGCGGCGGTCTCGTCGCGGCGTCGGTCGGCGGCGGCGCGGTCGGCCCGGCGCAGCGCCCGCTCCGCGGACTCCCGGTCGGCCTCGGCTGTGCTGACGGCGGTCCGCGCCGCGGCGAGTGCGGCCTCCCGCTCGTCGGCCTGTCCCCCGGCCCAGTCGACGAGCGCGTTCCAGCCCGCGAGCACGTCGTCGTCGGGGACCGCGGGTGCGCCGAAGGGCACCAACGGGTCGCGCGCGGCCCGCAGCGACGCCGCCGCGGCCGCCACCTCCTCGCGCACCGCCCCCA
>JAKDLE010000546.1 GCA_030453005.1 Pseudonocardia sp.
CGGCGGTCACCGAGCGCTGACCTCACAGGCGGGGCGTCGAGCCTCACGGCACGGCGCGCACGGCCAGCAGCGCGATGTCGTCGTCGCGTGGGTCGCCGGAGAAGCGTTCGACCGCCGCCCGGACGGCCTCGACGACCTGCGCCGCAGGCTGACCGGCGGCGGCCGCGGCCGCGGTGAGCAGCCGCTGCGACCCGAACTGGACCTGCTTGCGGCGGCGCTCGGTGACCCCGTCGGTGTAGACGAGCAGCGTCTCGCCCGGGGCGATCCGGTGCCGGGTGCACGCGAGCTGCACGCTCGGCACCAGCCCGACGGCGGTACCGAAGGACCCGATGAGCTCGGCGGTGCCGTCGGTGTGCACGAGCACCGGCTGCAGGTGCCCGGCGAGCACCAAATCGACGGCGAGGCCGGACGGTTCACCGGGGGCGGGCCTGCTGACCAGCGCCGCGGCGAGCGTGCAGAACTGCAGCGGGTCCTCGGCGTCCATCATGACCTCGTTGAGCATCTCGACGGCCCGGGTCAGCGGGCGGCCGTCGCGGACCAGCACCCGCAGCACGTCGCGGACCAGGCCGGTGCGGGCGGCGGCTCGGGCGCCCTTGCCGCAGACGTCGCCGATGGAGACGAGCCAACGGGCGGGGTCGATCGTGAGGACGTCGTAGAAGTCGCCACCGACGTCGGTGCCCGCGGTGGCGGGCAGGTACTGCGCGGCCAGGTCGAGTCCCGGGGCGATCGGCAGTGCGCGGGGGAGCAGCGCCTGCTGCAGGGCCTGGGAGACGTCGACATGCGCGGCGGTGGTCTGCGCGTTGTGGATCGCCAGCCCCGCGCGGCGGGCGATGTCGCCGATCAGCACGACGTCCTCGGGGGAGTGCGGGCGCCCGTCGGGGCGGCCGACGAGCAGCGTGCCCAACACGCGCCCGCGGGCCCGCAGGGCCACGGCGACCCCGTCGGTGGGCACCGCGAACCGGGCGGCGGCTCCTCCGTTGCGCGAGGCGCCGCGGACGACCGCGACGAGCCGGTCGCCCAGCTCACCCGGCAGACCCGGCCGACCGGCCGGGTCGAGGACGGCGCGCAGCTCGCCGACCGCGTCCTCGTCGGCGTGGGTGAGGGCGGCGAGCCGCAGCCGCCCGAGTGGGTCGGTCAGGTGCACCGCGCACCACTGCCCCAGCCGCGGCACCACGACCTGCGGCACGACCGCGACGGCCAGCTCCACGTCGAGGGACTGTGCGAGCAGCTCGCTGGTCTCGGCGAGGTAGGTCATCCAGGCTCGGCGACGCTGGTCGACCCCACGCAGCCAGGCGGACTCCACGGCCATCGCAACGCGGTGCGCGACCAGCTCGGCGAGCTCGGCCGCGTCCGCGCCCGCCCCGAGGCGGTGGACGACCCGCAGGGTGCCGCGCAGCGGCGCGGTGGTCGGGAGCGGCACGTCGAGCACCGCCCCGTCGGAGGTGGGGGTGCCCGCGGAGGCGACCTCCCGGGTCCCGGAACCGTCGCCGTCGTCCACCTCGACCTGCACCGAGGCCGCGTCGAGCACCTCGCGCAGGCGGCGGACCAGCTCGGCGACGAGCTCGTCGGGTGCGAGGCGGTCGACCAGCCCGGTCGGCACGTGCAGCAGCCACCGGGTGCGGTCGGCGGTGGAACGGGTGGCGCCCGGTTCCGGCTCGGGGACGTCGGCGACGGGCGGGGGCGCGGGTGCGGGCCCCCGCAGCAGGGTGAACCAGGTGCGGTGGGTGCCGTCGGCCTCGTGCCGGGTGCCCCAGGCCGTGGCGAGGCGTTGCAGCATCGACAGCCCGCGGCCGTGGGTGGCGGCCCGGCCGTAGCGGCGCCGCGGCTGGGCGAGGTGCTCCTCCAGCGGCCCGGCGCCGCGGTCGCTGACCATCACCTCGATCTCGATGTCGGAGACCCGCAGCGACACCTCGAACTCGGTGCCCGCGTGCAGGACGGCGTTCTCGCACAGCTCGCTGGTCAGCAGGACCGCGGTGTCGAGGAGCTCGTCGAACACGGGGGCGTCGAGTGCCGCCAGGATCATCCGCCGTGCCCGGCCGGGGGAGCGGGCGTCCGGCGGCAACCGCATCCGCCGCTCATCCTGCACGGGGGACAGTCTGCCTTCCCGCGGGCGGTGTTGGCGCACCGGTCGGGAGTGCCTAGGGTTTCTCGCGTGACAGCGAAGGGGGGCCGAACCGCGTCCGACGAGGCGGGGGGGCCTGCCGAGGGCCTGCTCGGGGAGCTGGCCTCCGCCCTGCTCGACGTGCGGCGCGGCCGTTTCGACGTGCGGCTCTCCCGCCGCAACGGCGCGGCGGGCGAGGTCGTCGACCAGTTCAACGAGATGGTCGCCGTGGCGGAGCGGCGCAACCGGGACCTGCTGCGGATCGGGCGGGTCGTGGGCCGCGAGGGCCGGATGTCCGACCGGCTCGACGAGGAGTCCTACGACGGGGCCTGGGCCACGGGCGCGCAGGCCGTCAACGCCCTGATCGACGACCTGGCCCGACCCACCGCGGAGATCGCCCGCGTGATCGAGGCCGTGGCCGAGGGCGACCTGACCGAGCACATGGTCCTGGAGATCGAGGGCCGCCCGCTGCGCGGGGAGTACCTGCGCATCGGCCGCACCGTCAACACGATGGTCGACCAGCTCAGCTCGTTCGCCGACGAGGTGACGCGGGTGTCGCGCGAGGTGGGCACGGACGGGCGCCTGGGCGGCCAGGCCGACGTGCGCGGCGTGGCGGGCACCTGGCGGGCGCTCACCGACTCGGTGAACACGATGGCGTCCAACCTCACCGACCAGGTGCGCTCCATCTCCAGTGCCGCCACCGCGATCGCCCACGGCGACCTGACGCGCAAGATCACGGTCAACGCGCGCGGCGAGGTCGCCGAGCTGGCCGACACGATCAACTCGCTCACCGACACCCTCGCGCTGTTCGCCGACGAGGTGACGCGCATGGCGCGCGAGGTGGGCACCGAGGGCAAGCTCGGCGGCCAGGCCGAGGTGGCCGGGGTGGCGGGCACGTGGAAGAACCTCACCGACGCGGTGAACCTGATGGCCACCAACCTCACCGACCAGGTGCGCGGCATCGCCCAGGTGGCCACGGCGGTCGCCGACGGGGACCTGTCCCGCAAGATCACGGTCGACGCGCGGGGGGAGATCCTCCAGCTGAAGAGCACGGTCAACACGATGGTCGACCAG
>JAKDLE010000031.1 GCA_030453005.1 Pseudonocardia sp.
AGCACCTGTTGGGAACGGGTGAGCAGGGCGTGGGACCACTCGATGGTGGCCCGCAGTGTCCGGTGCCGCTCCGCGCCGGCCCGGCGGCCGCCGGTCAGCAACCGCAGCCGGTGCCCGAGCCGGTCGACGAGATCCGCCGGGGTCAGGGTGGTCATGCGCGCGGCGGCCAGCTCGATGGCGAGCGGGATGCCGTCGACGCGACGGCAGATCTCCTCGATGTCGGCCCGGTGGGCGTGGCGGTCGAACGTGGCGGACACGGCTCGTGCCCGCTCGGTGAACAGCTCGGCGCCGGGCCCGCCCGGATCCAGGGATGCCACGGCGACGAGCTGCTCGCCGCCGACGCCGAGGGCTTCCCGTGAGGTGGCCAGGATCCGCGTCCCGGAGCAGGTCGAGACGATGGCCTGGGCGAGCGCGGCCGCGCCGTCGATGACGTGCTCGCAGTTGTCCAGGACGATCAGCGCCGGCTGTGCCTGCAGTGCCGCCGCGATCGACTGGGACACGGTGTGTCCGGGGGTCTCCGTGATCTCCAGGGCGTCGGCCGCCGCGCGGGGCACGTCGCTCGACGACGCGATCCGGGCCAGCTCGACGAGCCACACCGCGCCGCGGCGATCGACGCCGAGCGCGGCCGCCAGGGCCAGGCTGGTCTTGCCGATGCCACCCGGCCCCACCAGCGTCACGACCGGGGACTGCGCCAGAGCGTCGGCGACGGCATCGAGATCCTCGTCGCGGCCGATGAGCCGCCCCGATCGCCACGGGAGGTTCCCGCGCAGGCCGCCCTCGATCCGCGGTGGCGGGTGCTCGCCGTCGCCGAGCTGGAACAGCCGGAGCCCGGCCTGATCACCGCCGAGACGGTAGGTACCCAGATCCGGCAGGTCGTCCCGGTCGAGCAGGGCCGCGGTCACCCCGGACACCAGAGTCTGCCCGCCGTGCCCGGCACCCGCGATCCGCGCCGCCGCGATGACGGCCGGCCCGAAGTAGCCCGTCGCCCGTTCGTCGGTCTCGCCGGTGTGCAACCCGATCCGCAGCACCACCTCGACTCCCCCGGGCCACGGCTCGCCACTCACCTCCAGCTGCAGCTCGACGGCCCACGCCGCGGCGTCGTCAGCGCGATGGAACGCCGCCCCGAACGACTCGCCACCGGCGGCGAACACGTGCCCGCGATGCCGAGCCACCACAGCCCGGACGAGCTCGTCGAGGCGGGCCATGGCCACGGCCATCTTCCTCCGGTGCCTCGCCCACAACCCCGACGAATCCGGGACCTCGCAGAAGCCGAACGTCACCGTCCCCGTGGGCCGACCCGACGGCGCGGCACCGACCAGCTGCTCGTCGTGGCCGAGGATCAACGACTCCAGATCACGCAGCCGGGGACCGGGCTCCACCCCGAGCTGATCGACGAGGTTCCGGCGGGCGCGCCGGAACGCCGCGAGCGCGTCGGCCTGCCGCCCCGCCCGGTACAGCGCGGTCATCAACAGGTACCACAGCCCTTCGCGGAACGGGTGGTTCGCGGTGAGCTCGGTCAACGGGCCGATGGCCGCCGGTGCGTCGGTCTCGACGCGGTGGGCGAGGTCGACCTCCACCGCACCCAGCCACCGCTCCACCAGCCCGTCCACGACCGGGGTGAGACCGTGCTCGCCGAGCCCGGCCAGCGGGGTCCCCGTCCACTGCTCCAGGGCAGACGCGACGTCGCCCGCGTCGAGGTGCCGCTGGAAGCGGGCCACGTCGACCGCATCGGGTGCCACCGCCAGGCGGTAGGCCGCACCGGTCCGCACGATCGACCCGGCGCCCAGGCCCTTGCGGAGCCGCACGACATAGGACTGCAGGGTCTTCTCCGCCGTACGCGGGGGATCCTCGCCCCAGACCAGCTCCACCAGCCGCGACACCGCAACGACCGAGCCTGCCGACAGCGCGAGCGCCGCGAGCACGGTCCGGCACTTCGCCGGTCCGACGTCCACCGGTTCTCCGCCATCGGTGGCGGCGCTGACGCCGCCGAGAAGACCGATCCGGACCATCGGACTGCTCCCCTCGATGGTCTCAGTATGCGCTCCGGTTGAGCCGGTCCGGGGCGCCTCAACCCTGGCTGCGCCCGGTCTCAACCCGCCCTTGACACGGTCCACGGCGACCAAGGACCCGACCACCACAGAACACGGGAGTACGCCATGAACTCACCGAAGCGGCTCGCCCGAACCGCAGGAGCCTTCTACCTCGTCGTCGCGATCTGCGGCGGCTTCGCCCACGCCGTGCGACTGCAGGTCTACGTGCCCGGCGACGCCGCGGCCACCGCGGCGAACGTCGTCGCGAACGCCGCGCTGGTCCGGCTGAGCTTCGTGGCCGACCTCGTGGACGCGGTGTTCTTCCTGCTCACCGTCATGGCCCTCTACCAGCTGCTGCAGCACGTCAACAAGGTCGTCGCCCGCGCCATGGTCATCTTCGTGGTGGTGGCCGTCGCCATCAAGGCCCTCAACCTGGTCACCCAGCTACAGGCCCTGCTCGTCGCGACGGACCCGGCCTACGCCGGGGCGTTCGGCGCCAGCGGCTCCGATGCGATGGTGCTGCTGCTGCTCGACCTGCAGCACAACGGGTACCTCGTCGCGCAGATCTTCTTCGGCCTGTGGCTGTTCCCGCTGGGGCTCCTGGCCTACCGGTCGGGCATGTTCCCGCGGCCGCTCGGTGTCGTGCTGATGGCCGGGACCGTCACCTACCTGCTCGACGTCGCGCTGCAGTTCCTCGCTCCTACGCTCGCCGCCGTGGTCAACCCCGTCGTCGTGGTGGTGGTGATCCTCAGCGAGGTCTCGATGCTCGCCTATCTCCTGATCAAGGGCGTCAGCACGGCGAAGGCACCCCGACCCGTCGACCGCGAGCTCGTTGCGAGCTGAACCATAACCGAAGACGTCTGGAAGGAGAGCACGATGACGAACAGCACGCAGAAGCCGATCGATCAGCCCTCAGCGGCGCGGACGATGACCGCGATCGTCCACACCCGGTACGGCACCGCGCCCGAGGACATCCTGCGCCCGGCGAGGGTGGACCGGCCCACGATCCGGGACGACGAGGTCTTGGTGCGCGTGCACGCCGCCAGCGTGGACCGGGGCACTTGGCACGTGATGGCAGGCCTGCCGCATCCCCTGCGGGCCGCGGGCTTCGGGCTGCGCCGGCCGAAGTACCTCAACCCGGGGCGAAGCCTCGCCGGAACGGTCGACGCCGTTGGCACGAAGGTGACCGGCTTCGCTCCGGGCGATGAGGTGTTCGGTATCGCCGCCGGCTCCTTTGCCGAATACGTCTGCGTCCGGACCGACAAGCTCGGCCGCAAGCCGTCGAACCTGTCCTTCGACGAGGCGGCCGCCGTCCCGATCTCCGCCCTCGCGGCGCTCCAGGCCGTGCGGGACCACGGACGGGTCGAGGCCGGCGAGAAGGTCCTGATCCTCGGCGCCTCGGGCGGAGTGGGCAGCTTCGCCGTCCAGTTCGCCAAGGCGTTCGGGGCAGAGGTCACCGGCGTATGCGGCGCGGTGGGAGTGGACCTGGTCCGAGGCCTCGGCGCGGATCACGTCATCGACTACACCCGTGGCGATCCCACCGGCGGGGAGCATCGCTACGACGTGATCCTCGACATCGCCGGCAACCGCCGACTGTCCCGACTCCGACACGCACTCACACCCACGGGACGGCTGGTGATCGTCGGAGGCGAGACTGACGGACAGTGGCTGGGCGGCTCCGACCGTCAGCTCCGGGCGCTCCTGCTGTCCCCGTTCGTCGGCCAGCGGTTGGGCACGTTCGTCTCGGCGGAGAACGCGGACGACCTGGTGGTCCTCCGCGAGTACATCGAGTCGGGACAGGTCGCGCCAGTGATCAATCGGATTTATCCGCTCAGCGAGGTCGCTGCGGCCATCCGTCACCTGCTCGCGGGACATCCCCAAGGCAAGATCGTGATCTCGGTGCGGGATCCGGGCCGGTTTTGACGCTCGCCCCGCGGGCCGTCGCCGTTCAGCGGTGCCCACGACGTGCACACCCGGGCTACTGTCGCGCACCTGGAGCAGGCCGGTCGTCACCCTGACGACCGGCTCTGCGCCGAGGAGCTTGGCGATGATCGGCGGCGCGGGATGACGGTGGCCGGGCCGGTCAGGGCCCTGCCCGGCTCCGACAGCACGTGGGTGGTGCGTCGCTTTGTGGCTCGTGAGCGGCAGCGCGCGTTCTGGGTGGTGGCGTGGTTCGCGCTCGCCGGTGCCGTTCTCGGGGTGCTGGTGCCACTGCTTGCCCACGGTCCGGCCGTGACCTTCCAGGCCGTGACGGTGGTCTTCCGGGTCGTCGGCGGGTCGTTCGCGGCGTGCGGCTTGGTGGCGTGGCGGCGGCGTCCGGACAACCACAGCGGCCGGCTGATGACCGCCACCGGCTTCGCCTTCCTCGCCTCCCCGCTGCTCGCCCAGCTCGACGCCCCACTCGCGCGCACGGCGGGCCTGCTGCTGCGCAACGTGTGGCTGCTCTTCCTCGTCGCGATCCTGCTGACGTTCCTGTCCGGCGGACGGCTCCGGACCCGGACCGACCGGGTCGTCGTCGGGGCGGTCGCGATGAGCCTGCTGGTCATCTCGCCGCTGTGGCTGCTGTTCCAGAACGTGCCAGGCAACCTGCTGTTCCTGTGGCCCGACGCGGGGATCGCGGGCGCCGTCGACGCCGTGCAGCAGTGGCTGTACCTCCCGATCGCGGTCACGGTGTCCGCGGTGGTCGGTGCGCGGTGGTGGGCGGCGTCGCGGCCCGGGCGCCGGGCGCTGCTGCCGAGCGTGGCGGGGAGCACCTATCTTCTGTTCTTCACGGTCGTGCTGACCGCGGGTCTCGTCGGGCTGCCGGTGCCGTACACGGTGTTCTGGGTGCTCGCGTTCTCGGTGGCGATGGTCCCGGTGGCGTTCCTCACCGGGCTGCTGCGCTCCCGCCTGGCGCGAGGCGGCCTGGTCGAGCTGTTCCGCGGGATGAAGGCCATGCATCCCGCCGACCTGCGGGCCGCGCTGGCCCGGGCGCTGGGTGACCCGGACCTCGTGATCGCCTACCCCACGGGAAGCACCACGTTCGTTGACGACGCGGACCGGCCGGTCGCACTGCCGGCCGCGGATGGGGACCGGTCGGCCGCGATGGTCGAACGCGACGGTCAGGTGATCGCCGCGCTGATCTACGACAGGTCCCTGGACGACGACCCGGAGCTGGTCGAGGCGGTGGGTGGGGCGGCGGCCATCGCGTTGGAGAACCAGCAGCTGCACGTCGAGGCCCAGGACCGCCTCGCCGAGGTCCGGGCGTCCCGGGAACGGATCATCGCCGCTGGGGACGCTGAACGACGGCGGATCGAGCGCAACCTGCACGACGGCGCCCAGCAGCGCCTGGCCACCCTCGCGTTGCAGCTCTCACTCATCGGGCGCCAGATCCGCGGCGATCCCGCCGCCGAGCAGCTCGTGACCTCGGCGAGCGACGAGCTGGCACAGTCGTTGGAGGAGCTGCGCGAGCTCGCCCGCGGGATCCACCCGGCGGCACTGGACCAGGGGCTCGACATCGCGCTCGACGCGCTGGCCCTGCGCTCGGCGGTGCCGACGACGGTGTGCTGCGAGCGCGGCCCCCGCCTGCCCGAGCCGGTCGAGTTCGCCGCGTACTTCGTCGCGTCCGAGGCGCTGGCCAACGTCACCAAGTACGCCCGAGCCACGGCGGCGGCCGTGCACCTGGTGCGCACCGGTTCCGGCGCCGTCATCGAGATCAGCGACGACGGGGTGGGCGGCGCCGATCCCGCCCGCGGCTCCGGGCTGCGTGGGCTCGCCGACCGCGTGGAGGCACTCGACGGCACGCTGCTGGTGGCCAGCCCGCCCGGCGGCGGGACGGTCATCACGGCGGAACTGCCGTGCCGGTGACTAGCCTCGCCCACCCCGGGCCTCCTCCGTCGCCCCTTCCATCCCCGGCTAGCCGCGCAGGAACGCCAGCACGGCCAGGACCCGGCGGTTGTCGTCGGCGCCCTGGTGCAGTCCCAGCTTGGTGAACACCCCGCGCACGTAGGCCTCCACCGTCTTCGGGCTCAGGTACAGCCGCTCGCAGACCGCCTGGTTCGAGCGGCCCTCCGCCATCACCGCCAGCACCTCGCGCTCCCGGGCGGTCAGGTCGTCGAGCGGGCTGCGCGCTCGCGCGCGCCCGACCAGCTGGGCGACGACCGACGGGTCGATCACCAGGCCACCGCCGGCGACCCGTCGAACGGCATCGGTGAGCTCGGCGAGGTCGGCGACCCGTTCCTTGAGCAGGTACCCGGCGCCCCCGAACCCGACGTCACGAGCACCGTCCTCGATCAGGGCCAGGGCGAAATGCGGTTCGACGTGCGCCGAGAGGACGAGCACCCCGACCTCGGGATGGCTCTCCCGCAGCGCCCGCGCCGCGTCGAGACCTTCGGAGGTGTGGGTCGGGGGCATGCGGATGTCGACGACGCACACGTCGGGCGGGTCCTCCGCGACCCGCGCCAGTAACGCCGGCGCGTCGCCGACCTGGGCGGTCACCTGAAACCCGGCGTCGGCGAGCACCCGGGACAGGCCCTCCCGGAACAGCACCGCGTCGTCGGCGACCATCACCCTCACAAGCGTGAGCGTCTCACGACGCCGATCGCTGCGGACCCGTCAGTAGCGCACGCACCGCGGGACCGCTGAGCTCTGCCTTGGCAATGAAGCCGCGGGCGCCGCATTCCTCGATCCGGGATCCATAGTCGGCGCGCGACCGGCTCGACACCAGCACGACGGCCGGCGGGTCGACCCCTGCTGTGAGAGCCGCGGCCACGGCGAAGCCGTCGAGATCCGGGAGCTGCACATCGAGCAGCACGAGGTCGGGGCGCAGCTCGCCGCACGCGCGGATCGCCTCCGCCCCGCCGGATGCCTCCCCCACGACGAGGAAGCCATCCGCCGCGAGGACCTGACGCGCTATGGAGCGGAAGGACGCGTGATCGTCCACGACCACCACCCGAACGTCCATCCCCGCATGGTCGCACCGCAGCGGGCTGGACACCTCATCCATGGGCCGCCGCGGTCAGGCCGACCAGGTCCGCGCTCACCGCCCAGAGCCGCGCCGCAACGTCCTCGTCGTAACTGCGTGCGGACGATCTCTTGGGTCGGCTGCCGGCGAAGTAGCAGCCCGACATCAGCGCGACGTCGGGAGCGGAAGCCAGGTGGATCGATGTCGCCGCACCCCGGGCCGGGGACTTCATGAACGGCCGCAGAAGCGGGACGAGCAGTCGCTGGACCCGGCCCGGGTCCTCGGCCCCGAACGACGTGCTCACCACGCCGGGATGAAGCGCGTTGGCGGTGACGCCGCTGCCCAGCAGCCTGCGGGCCAGCTCGTAGCTGAACAGCACGTTCGCCAGCTTGGACTGGTCGTAGGCCCGGGATCCGGAGTAGGACCGCTCGCCCTGCAGGTCGTCGAAGTCGATGCGCCCCATGGCGTGCGCGCCGGAGGCGACCGTGACCACCCGGGCCGGGGCACTGTGGATCAGCCGGTCCAGGAGCAGGCTGGTGAGCAGGAACGGCGCGAGGTGGTTGAGCGCGAAGGTGCGCTCGAGCCCGTCGGCGGTGACGTGGCGGGTGTTCCAGTACCCGCCCACGTTGTTGACCAGCACATCGATCCGGGGCAGGCGCCCGAGCACCTCACCGGCCAGCCGCCGCACCTGCGCCTGGGACGACAGGTCCGCGACGAACACGTCCACCTGCCCACCGCCGGCGGCGCGGATCTCGCGGGCCGCGTCCTCGGTGCGTCCGCGGTCCCGCCCGGTGATCGCGACGTGCGCGCCCATCGTGGCCAGGCCCACCGCGGTCGCCCGCCCGATGCCCGTCGTGGCGCCGGTGACCAACACGGTCCGGCCGAACGTCGTGCTGCTACGCGGGTGTTCCATGTCGTGCTCCTCAGGTGTGTCGGGAAACGGACCGCGCCCGTGCGGCACCTCGATCGTTCGGGGTGCCACACGAGCGAGGGCCGGGTAGGTGATACCGGTCAGGCGGTCGGGCGGCGGCGGGCGGCGACGAGCACGGCGACGCCTGCGCCGGTCAGCAGCAGCCCGCCGACCAGGGCACCGATGGCGAAGCCGAACATTCGAGGCACGGTCACCGCGGCGTGGACCTGGGTGGTCATCCCGGGCGTGCCGTCGGCGTTCATGACGACGATGCGGTAGGTCCCGTCCTGGACGGGCCAGGTCACCTCAGCGGTCGAGGCCGAGGTCGCCGAGACGGCCCAGGACGTCTGCTCGGTGGGCGGGGCGGCGAGGGTCTGGCCGGGGTGCCGGTCGAGGCCGGTCGGCACCGACCCGTCGGCTCCTACGGCCACCACGTCGGTCGCCACGCCGCTGAGGTAGCGGTCGACGTCGACGGCCTGGCCGATCCCGACGAAGGCCGGGGTGCCGTCGGAGGTGGCGGAGACCTGCGCTGTCGCCGCGGTCGTGCGGCCGAGCCGTCGACGTGCGGGGTGTCGTGCCGGTGGACGGTACGGGTGGGTTGTGATCATGACGGGATCCGATCTGAGGTGGGAGATGCGGGGAAGGTGAATCCCTTGGCGATCAGCCAGACCGGCAGGATCAGCTCGAAGACGCCGCCCGGGACCAGCGCCACGAGCCCGACACCCTGCGTCACGTCGACCAGGCCGAACAGGTCCAGCGCGCATCCGGCCAGCAGCACCGGGTAACCGATTACGCCGAGCGTGGCGATCCAGCGCGGGATCAACCTCGATCGGTACAGCAGGACGGCCATACACATCCCGGCCGCGGTGGTGACGAGGTAGATCATCAGGATGGCCGCGCCGTGCTGGGCCTGCAGCAGCGCGCCGAGTCCCGTCGAGGAGGCGGCGTCGACCGTGCCGTCGCGCAGTCCGGCGCCGAGCTGGATCACCAGCAGCGGGACCGCCAGGTAGAACAGGCTCGCCGCGAGCTCGGCGACCCGGAAACCGACGTGGGCCAGGGCCAACGACTCGCCGTGCCGCTTCAGCAGCGGGAACAGCAGCACCGCGATTCCCACCACCCCGAACTGCCCGGACAGCACCACCGCGCCGGTGCCCAGCGCGGTGGTGTCGGCGGCGGCGCCGGTCAGGAAGTCCGGCCGGCTCAGAACGCCGGTCGTCAATGCGTTGGCGACGATGAACGCGCCGGTTGCGTAGAGGAAGAGCGCCCCGACGAGGGCCGCGGTCTTCCTGGTGGATGCCGTGGTCGGTCGGCTCGGTGCCACGGTGGGGTCGATGGTCAGCATGGTCAGACCACCTGCTTCTGGGCGAGCGCCGACGCTGTGCGGCAGCCGACGATCGCCGGGGCCTCGTGCACCAGCTCGTCGTTGCCGATGGCCTCCACCATGAACAGCGCGAAGTCCACGCGGCGGGTGATGTTGCTGGCGAGGATCGGGTCGCCGACGTGGCGGCTCCACACCGGCAGGCCCTGGGTCTCGCCCTCCTCCAGGTCGCTGCCGCGCACCACGGTCCACCGGGTGTCGCTGGCGAAGACCCGCCGGCACGCCTCCACCTGGTCGTCGAGGTCGACCAGGCGGGCGAGTTTCGCGAGCCGCCCGGCGACCTGCACGAGCGCCTTGACCTTCCACGAATAGATGTCCTGGCCGTCGCGGGTGATGTGATAGCCGCAGGAGAACACCAGCCGCGCCCCGGGGCGTGCGTGGTCGAGCACCGCCTGCGCGGTTCCGGACGAGTAGTGGTGGACCCCTCGCGGGACCAGCACGGTCAGCACGGCGTCGCAGCCGGCGACCCCCCGCCAGCTGAAGTCGCGGGAGTCGGTGGCTACCGGGGCCAAAGTGATGCGCCCCGCGCACGCGGCGAGCATGCCCCCGCTGACCGCCCGGCACACGCCGATCACCTCGTGGCCCCGGTCCAGCGCGTGCTGAACCATGTACTGCCCGAGCTTGCCCGAGGCCCCGACGATGCAGACCTTCAGTGTGGTCCGTGCTGCGTCCATGACATCTCTCCCAGTTGGGGCGACTCTTCTGCGAACGCGTCCAGATTCCGCCGGAAACCGTTGCGGTATCAGCAGGCCATCCCTGCCGATCCGCAAGGGCTAACCCTGTGCCTGGCCGCGAAAGCCACCCGGCGAACAGGTCGATCTGCTGCCCGAGACCAGGGTTGGCCCTGTGGCCGTGCGGGGGTTGCCCTGCTGGCCCGGCCTGGTCGCACCGGCGGAACCTGCACCGATGACAACCAGCGCCGGGATCGGTCTCGGCGGCGTACCGGACCGGAGCGGGAGCGCGAGGATCATGCCGACATCGATGGTGAGCCAGGTGAACCACCGGGACCGCGCTGTGCTGCGGGCCGTCGCCGCCGGTCGCTGCGTGCTCCACGGGGCGCACGGCGCCGTGCTGCGCGTCGATGGTCTGTGCTGCGCCGACCAGTTCGCGGGTGCCCGGCTCACCGCGGCCGGACTGATCGTCGCCTTCGGGCGGACGGGGCCCGCACAGCTGACGGCGGCCGGACATGCACTGCTCGACGCCGCATGAGCCCCGCTCGCCCGAGCCCACCGACCCCGGACCCACCGAGGAGTACGCCATGACCACTTCGATCACCACACCCTCGCTGACCCGCCTCGACCGCTGCGACCGTTGCGGGGCGGCAGCGTTGGTCCGGGCCACGTTCGCGTCCGGCTGCGAACTGCTGTTCTGTGGCCATCACGCGCGTGCGCACGCCCCGAGGCTCCGAGAGCTCGGGGCGGCGCTGCGCCTGCCGGACTGATCCGCCCTCGGACCGCGGCAACCGCGGATCACGGCAGGGCGATGGCGCGAATCCGGTCGAGTGCCGCTTCGAGCGGGGTGGCCCGCAGGCCGAGCCGGTCGGTGATCTTCGTGCTGTCGACGACGAAGGGCTCCTCGAACTGGTACTGCATCTCCAGCAACGAGTGGACGGTCGGGTTCCACAGGCCGAGCAGCCGCAGCAGTGCCGGGGGTGTGCGGCGCAGGCCGGCCCCGGGACGCCCGGCGAGGCGCTGCACGATCGCCACCAGCTCGCGGGTCGTGCGCGTGTCGGGGTCGTTGGGCACGTGCCACACCTCTCCCGTCACGCCGTCACGGGAGCCGAGCTCGGCGAGCGTGCGGCCGATGTCGGGGACGAAGGTGTAGGTGTGCGCCTGGTCGGGATCGCCGAGAACGGTGGCGGGTCGCCCGCGTCGGGCGGGCCCGAACACCCGGTCCCCGAGGTTGGACTGCGCGCCCGCCCCGGGGCCGAAGTAGTCCGACGCCTTCGCGATCACCACCTCGACCCGCCCGGCCCGGTGTTCGGCGAGCAGCTCGGCGGCCATGGCGGCGCGCAGCCGGCCCTTGACCGTGTGGGCGGCGTCCGGCCGGGTCTCGACCAGCGGTCGCCCGTCTGGCCGTCCGTAGTTGTAGACGTTGTCCATGCTCACCATCCGGGCGCCGGTCGCGCGGGCTGCGGCCAGCACCCCGGCCTGTAGCGGCGGGAACTCCTGCGGCCAGCGGTGGTAGGCGGGTTGAGGGTCTGGTAGACCACCCGCGCCCCGGCCGCGGCGGCGGAGGTGAACGCCGGGTCGGCGGCGTTCCCGGCGACCATCTGCACCCCGTCCGGGGCGGCAGCGTGGCCCGAGCGGCTGACCATCCGGACCGACTCGCCGCGATCGTGCAGCACGGCGGCGGTGGCGAGCCCGATGGCCCCGGTCCCGAAGATGACGTGTTCGGCGTTCATGATTTCTCCCGATGGATCAGTCCGTGGAGCACGAGCCCGGAGAGTGCGGAGAAGGTGATGGCCCCGTATGCGCCGAAGATCGTGAACTGCTCGTCGACGGTGATGCCACCGAGCGTCGTGACGGTCCAGCCCAGGCCCCACAGCACGGGGGTCGTCACGGCCCACGTCCACCGCCACCGCAGCGTCGACGGGAGGGCGAGCGCCTGGGCGATGCCGAGCGGCACTCCG
>JAKDLE010000547.1 GCA_030453005.1 Pseudonocardia sp.
GGCAGCACCACCGAACGCGGCGGCGTCGCGGGCTGGATCGCCTGGCGTCTCGCACCGCCCGGCCGCGTGCACCGATGGCGGCTGGGGGATGCGCTCCTCGGGGCTGGGGCACTCCTGATCCCAGGGACGCAGCGCGGGGTCGGCGGCCCAGCTGTGCTGTGTGGTCATCACCGCCTGCCGTCCTCGACCGCAGGCGGGGCACCGAGATCGATCACCAGCCGGCCGGTGCGGTGCCGACGCACCGGGGGAGCGAGCTGCACCCAGTGCGCACCACCCGCTACCCATCCGCGGCCCGTCGGTGACGGCGCACAGGAACGGCCGATCGAGCTGCTCGGCCCGGGCTGCGCCGCACCGACATCGACCCCCGGGCCCTCGTCAACCTCCGGCGACCTGGCATAAGTCACGACCCGGGCGGTGACCTCCACGACGACGACACCGTCGTCGGTACGCAGGGTGCGGCCGGGCAGCACGAACTCACACCGTTGGCGGCCCCGCCCGGACCACCCCAGCAGCGCCGCGGCCGGATCGGCCAGATAGCCACGCAGAACCTCCGCGCGCAGCGCCGGATCGTCCTGGTCGAAGCTCAGATAGTCCGCGGCGAACCGAGCGGCGAAGGGCCCCGCTTCGGCGTCGCTGACCGGCTCCAGGGCCGCGAGGGAGCGCTCGAGCAACTCGCGCGGCGAGCGCGCCGACACCCCCCGCGTAGGTGCGGGCGGCGGAACCGGCGCGGCAACCGGCGCCGGGTCGCGCGATCCGGTCTCCGGGACCGCCGGTGGGGGGGCCGCCGCGCCGTGATCGGCCGATGTGTCCTCGTGCCGCTCCGGGGCGGGTGGGGGAGCAGCAGGCACAGGCGCGGGGTCACTCGAGGGTGCACGGGTCGTGCCGTTCGGGGTGGCGCCGTTCGTGATGGCGCGGACCGGCGCCGGCGCGGCGGCGGCACGGTCGGGGGCGGCCACCTGGTTCTCGACCACCTGGTTCTCGACCACCTCGTGCTCGCCGCGCCGGTCGGGCAACTGCACCGCGAAGGACGCCGACGCCGATGCCGGGGCCGGGGCCGGGGCCGGGACCGGGACTGATGGTGTGCCCGGTCGCGATGGTCGCGGCGGCGCAGAACCCTCAGCGCGCGGGTACGGCGGCGTCCCGTTCACCGGCATGTCCCACAGGGCCGTGAGTGGGGGGTCATCCGGTGCCGGCGCGGGCCAATCGCGCCGGGCCGCAGCGACCGCCGGTGGCCCCCCGGGATCCCAGGACGACGGAGCCGGACCGGTCTCCCACCCCGAGGCCGACCCGTTGGGCGAGCTCTGCGTTCGGGGCACCTCGGCGCCGGTGGGATTCCAGCTCTGCGGCGGTCCCGGGCCTTCCGCTCGGCCCGCCCGCACCTCACCGTGCCCCTGAGCGCGGTTGACCGCCGAAGGCTGCTGCTCTGATAGGACCCGCGGTGGCGCCGCCTCGACGACGGGCTGCTCCCACGGATCGGTGTGCAGAGGATCGGTCTGTGCAGGACGGGTGTGTGCAGGACCAGTGCCCGAGGCTGCCGCCCATCCCGCGGGCGCGTTAGGCGGCGCCGGTCGACCCCGGCCCGGCTCGGCCGCCCCGCCGGGGGGCGCGGTCTCCCACGGCGGCGCCTCGGACTCACCCCTGCGGGGTCGTCTAGGCATGGCGGCACCGCCGCGCAGTGGATGCGGGCAGGGCAGTTCGAGAGGCTGCCCGCACAGGCGAACCAACCACCGCTACTGACCTCCTGCATCGACAGCCTTGAACAGACATCAAGCTGCTACGAACGGTGACTCTTTCCGAGCGATCACAACATTGTCAAGACCAACCACAGCCCGTGACTATTACTGTAGTAACAGAAAGTGAGACGTGATCGCCGCGGCGGTGCGGTGTCTGGTCAACACAGTGCGGAGAGCGCTATCCTCCGCCCCACGGATCCCACAGCGGCCAACAGGCAGATCGAGCACCTCAGTAGACGGGACACAGTGTTGAGCGTGGACAGCGAAGTGGGCACCGACGAGGCCGGCGACGACCCCGCCGATACGCCCGCTACCGACACCGCCGCCGGCGTCATCGACACGACCGCGACGAGCGGTGTACCCCCCGAGCCGGACACCGGCGCGGAGTCCCATACCGCATTGACCTTCGCGGACCGGCTCAACCTGCTGTTCGCGGCGTTCCTGCGCCCACCCAACGAGATGGGCGTGCGCGAGGAGTGGTCCAACAGCGCCATGGCCCGAGCCATCGAGTCGCTGCACGGCCGCCAGATCGTCACCCCCGCCTACCTGTCCCAGCTGCGCCGCGGTCAACGGCTCAAGCCCTCGCTGGAGGCCGCGGCCGCGATCGCCCGCGGGTTCGAGCATCTGAGCCAGTTCTCCCCGGAGCCGGGACAGCAGTCGGCCATCGTGGTGTTCCTGGCCATCGACCCCGAGACCGCCGGCGCGGACCAACTGGCCCAGCTGGAGAGCCTCAACGATGAACTGCGCTACTACATGGGCGAGCGCGAGCGCGTCGGCCAGGGAGAGCGCTACGGCATCATGGCCCGACTCGGCGACATCGAGGACCCGGACTCCCTGGCCGAGGTGGCGAAGCTGGTGACCCGGCTGCGTAAGAAGGAGCGCGGCGGTGGGCCCTTCGGGCGCCGCCGGCACTGACCGTGACCCGCGCACACCCCCCGCGCAGACCCGTGTCCTGATGGGACAGTGCTGATGGAGCAGCTGCACCGTGTCGTGGTCGTCGCCGCCTGGATCGGGCTGCTGATCTGGGCCTACCGAGGCGATGCGCCGGGGCGCTGGTGGTGCTCGGCCGCCCTGCTCGCCACCGCGGCCACCCTGAGCACACCGGGTACCGGTGGTGTCATCGACACCGCCCTGGGCCTGGCGGGCGGCCTGTCCGCCGCCGTCGCGCACGCCGCGGTGAGCGCGGCCGCAGGACTGGCGCTGCGTGCCCAGCTCGCCGCCGCGCACCCCACATCCACGACCGCGGCCCGGGCGAGCACCGCCTACCTGCTCGCCGCCCCCGCCAGTCTGATCGCCACGGGCCTGCTCGCCGCGCCGCCGGTGCACCAGGTGCTCTACTACGCTGCGGTCGCGGCGGCCGCGACCGTGTTCGCGTTCTCCGGCTACACCGAGATCGGCGAGCTCGCCGCAGGTCGGCCCCGCGCGGCCG
>JAKDLE010000548.1 GCA_030453005.1 Pseudonocardia sp.
TGCCCGTCGCCCAGCAGGGCGATGTCGGTTCCGGGCTCCGGCGGGGTCGCGAGCTCGGCGACGCCGGTGTGCAGGCCCTCGCCGTCGGCGCCTGTGCGGTGGTCCACCCGCACCTGCACGGCGCCGAACGCGGCGAGCCGCGCCTCGCGCAGCTCGGCCAGCTCGGCGGCGGGCCGGTCCGGGACGTTGAGGTTGAGCACGGTGCCCTCGTCGGAGCCGAGGAGCACGTCGAGCACCGCGGGGAGCACGTGAGCGACGGCGCCGAAGTGCGGGCGGTCGGAGGGCCGCCAGCCGCAGTCCAGTGACACCGCCAGGCCCCGCCAGCCGTGCAGCCCGGCGGTCAACGCCGCGCCGACGGTGCCCGAGTGCAGCACCGCGCGCCCCACATTGGAACCGAGGTTGACGCCCGAGAGCACGATGTCGGGTACGGGGTCGAGCCAGCCGCGCCCCGCCGCGTGCACGATGAACGCCGGGTGCCCCTCCACCCCGTACGCGGGCACGCCCGGCAGGTCGGGCAGCTCGCGCGGGTGCAGCCGCACCAGCCCGTCCTCGCGCACCGAGAGGACCGAGCCGCCCACGCCGCTCGCGTCGACGTGGGGTGCGGCCATGATCACGTCGAACCCCGCGCTACGGGCGCCCGCGGCCAGCGCCCACAGGCCGGGCGAGTCGATGCCGTCGTCGTTGGTGATCAGGGCCCTGAGGCCGGGTGCCGGGAGTCGTCGCGAGGAGGCCACAGCCTCCAGGTTAGGCGAGTACGGGGCCCGCCGATCGCCGCCGCGATGACCGTCACCGCGGTCGGTAGCCTCCGTCGGGTGAGCACGCACCTGCCGATGCCGCCAACGGGCGAGCAGTTCGAGATCCACTCCGGCGACGTCCGGGCCGGCGGCACGGAGGTGGGCGCGGGGCTGCGGGCCCTCACCGTGGACGGGAGCCCGTACGTCGAGACCTTCGACGTCGACGCCCGCCCGCCGCGCGGCGCGGGCGCCGTGCTCGTGCCGTGGCCCAACCGCACCGCGGGCGGACGCTGGACCTGGAACGGCCTGCCGCAGCAGCTCGCGCTCAGCGAGCCCGCCGCGGGCAACGCCATCCACGGCCTGCTGCGGCACACGCTCCACCGCCCGGGCGAGCGCGCCCCGGACGCGGTCACGCTGCACGCGGTGGTCGCGCCGCAGCCGGGTTGGCCGGTGCCGCTGGACACCTCGGTGCGCTATTCCGTCAGTTCCGGCGGGGCGGTCGACGCAGGCGGGCTGACCGTCACCCACACCGTGTGCAACGTCGGCGCCGAGGCCGTGCCGTTCGGCGTCGGCGCCCATCCCTATCTCTGCGCGGGCGGGGCCGCCACCGACGACTGCACGCTCACCCTCGCCGCCACCACGGCGCTGCCGCTGCGCGACGGGCTGCCCGCCGGACAGCCGACCCCCCTGGCCGACGGGGTGTTCCCGCTGCGCGGAGCCGAGCTCGACCACGCCTTCGGTGGCTGCGTCCCCGCCGACGGCGACGACCGGGTGCGCCACCGCCTCGCGTCGGCCGACGCGGCGGTGGAGCTGTGGGCCGACCCCGACTTCGGCTGGGTGCAGGTGTTCACGCCCGACGACCACCCCGGCCGGGGCCGCGCGGTGGCCGTCGAACCGATGACCTGCCCGCCCGACGCGCTGAACTCCGGTGTCGGGCTGCGGACCCTCGAACCGGGGCAGACCTGGTCCGCGAGCTGGGGGATCTCGCCGCGATGACGTTCGTGAGCGGCTCGCACGTCCTCGTCCGCCAGACCACCGAGGAGGACTGGACCCTGGAGGAGGAGCTCGTCTACCAGGGCCGCACCGAGCGGTTCGTCGTGCCGGTGGGCACGCTCACCGACTTCGCGTCGGTGCCGCGGGTGTTCGCCTGGCTCGTGCCCAAGTACGGCGTGTTCACCGCGGCGGCGGTGCTGCACGACCATCTCGTGCGCGTGGAGCGGCCCGCGGGACGGATCAGCGCGGTCGACGCGGACGGACTGTTCCGGCGGGCCATGCGCGAGCTCGGCGTGCCGTTCCTGGTGCGCTGGTTCATGTGGGCCGCCGTCCGGCTGGCGGCCCTCACCGACGCCGACGGCCGCCCGGGCTGGCTGCGCGACCTGCCCCTCGTCGCACTCGTGTTCCTGCTGGCCCTGCCGGTCCTCGCCCTGCCGACGGTGGCGATCGTGATCGGCCTGGCCGTGTTCACGGTGTTCGAGTACCTCGTGTGGGTCGTACTGGTCGCGACGAGCCGGTTCCGCGAGAGCGACAAGGAGATCAACCGCCCCCGCACGGATCTGACGACCTAGTTGAGGTGGGCGCGGAGGCTGCGGGCGGCGGTGCGCAGGCGTTCGGCGTGGGCCGCCGACGCCGCGGGGATGCGCTGCTCCAGCAGCGTCGCGCCGTCGATCCAGCGGCCCTGGTCGCCGATCGACTCGGCGAGCTCCAGTACGTCGGCGAGCCGCACGCCCGGCAGCAGCAGCCGCATCCGCAGCACCCACTCCAGGTCCACCGGACGGCGCCGCGCCCGGTACACCGCGCGCAGGTTCTCCAGCATCCGCACCAGGATCGAGCGGGTCGGGGTCGCGGTGAGCAGGTGCGGGCCGAACGGCACGTCCGCGCCCGCGCCGGTCGCGCGGCGGAACAGCTCCTCGCACCGCGCCCCGCCGATCTCCACGCCACCCGCGAACACGTCGAGGTAGCGGCCGGTGCCGGTCGGGCGCACCAGGAAGTGCCCGGGCATCCCGACACCCTCGATCGGCACCCCCGCGCGCCTGCCGACCTCGATGGTGACGACGGCGAGCGTGATCGGGATGCCGAGACGCCGCGCGAGGACCTGGTGCAGCAGGGAGTTGCGCGGGTCGGAGTAGTCGCCCGCGTTGCCGCCGAACCCCTCCTCGACGAACAGCCGGTGCCGCAGGCCGTCGAGTGAGGTGACGCCCGTGGCGAGCCGGTCCAGTTCGCGCAGCCACCGTCCGATGTCGAGCGACGGGTCGGCCCCGGAGGCGAGCGTCAACGCGGCCCGGTCCAACGGCGGTTCGGGTACGCCGAGCACGCGACCGAACCGGGCCACGGCGTCCACACCGTCCATCTAGCGCCGCGGCCGGGCGTGCGTCGAGCCCCGCACCGCGCCGTGGCGCTCAGGGCCGTTCGTAGCGGGCGGCCCGCGAG
>JAKDLE010000549.1 GCA_030453005.1 Pseudonocardia sp.
GACCGGTTGCGCCCTGGAGCTGCACCGCGCGTTCGCCGGGCGGAGCGGGGAGTTCCGCGCCCCGGATCGACCGCTACACCACCCGGCAGGCGCTCGCGCTGTTCCTCGTCGCGCCGCAGGTGCTCTACGCGGTGAACCGGCACGTCCGGTTCGTGCCCTACGCCACCACGTTCGAGCTCGCCGACACCAGGGTGTCCCGCGGCCACTGGTCGCTGTACTGATGGTCGCTGTACTGAGCCGCCGCCTCGCGCCTCAGCCGGTTTCGTCGGTTTCGCGAGGGGGTAGGCCCCGCAGCACCCGACGAGAGGACCAACAGTGAAAGCCGTTGTGTGGAACGCGCCCGGCGACATCAGCCTCGAACAGGTGCCCGACCCCCGGATCCAGGAGCCGGGCGACGTCGTCGTGCGATTGACGATGAGCGCCATCTGCGGCACCGACCTGCACATGGTGCGCGGCACCTTCCCCGGGATGGCGCCGGGCACCGTGCTCGGCCACGAGGGCGTCGGCGTGGTCGAGGAGGTCGGATCCGGGGTGCGGGCGTTCCGGCCGGGTGACCGGGTCCTGGTGCCCTCGACGCTGTGCTGCGGGGCGTGTGTCTACTGTCGCGCCGGCTACACCGCGCAGTGCGACGTCGCGAACCCGCACGGACCGCTCGCAGGCACGGCGATCCTCGGTGGCCCCGAACCGGCGGGCCCGTTCAACGGTCTGCAGGCCGGCTTCGCGCGGGTGCCCCTCGCCGACACGAACCTCATGGCGGTGGCCGAGAGTGTCATCGACGAGCAGGCGATCATCTGCTCCGACGTGCTCCCCACCGGATGGTTCGGGGCGGACCTGGCCCAGGTGGGCCGAGGCGACACGGTCGCGGTGTTCGGCTGCGGGCCGGTCGGGCAGATGGCCATCGCCTCGGCCTGGCTGCAGGGCGCCGGCCGCGTCCTCGCCGTCGACTCCCGGCCCGACCGACTGGACATGGCACGCCGCCAGCACGCCGAACCCGTGGACTTCTCCCGCGAGGACCCGGTGGAGGTGCTCCGTGAGCTCACCCGCGGACCGGGACCCGATCGCGTGATCGACGCCGTCGGGGTCGACGCGTACACCACCGGCGAGGCAGACCCGGCCGAGCAGCAGGCCGCCTCGGGCGGAGGGGAGCTCAGCTGGAAACACGGCACCTTCCCGTCCCAGGCCGCCCGATGGGCCGTCGACGCGGTGGCCAAGGCGGGCACGATCAGCATCATCGGCGTCTACCCACCCGGGTTCGACACCTGGCCGATCGGCGCGGCGATGAACAAGAACCTCAGCGTGAACATGGGCAACTGCAACCACCGCGCCGTCACCCCGCCCCTGCTCGACAAGGTCGCCTCCGGGGTCATCGACCCATCGGTGATCCTCACCGAGCAGGAACCGATGACCGACGTCATCGACGCCTACCGGGTGTTCGACGAACAGGGTCCGGGCTGGATCAAGGTCGCGCTGGAGGGCCTTTCCTGACTCTCTGCCGGCGAGTGTGCGGCTGTCGGAGCAGTCCGGAACACGCCGGGTGCTGATCGGAAGGAGCACGGATGACCGAGGTCGTGGCCCACCACGGATGGTTCAAGGACACGAAGCTGCACGTCGACGACACCGGCGGGCCCGGCAGGCCGGTCGTACTGATCCACGGGTGGCCGCTGTCGGGAGAATCGTGGTCGGCGCAGGTACCGGCGCTGGTGGACGCGGGCCACCGGGTCGTCACCTACGACCGGCGCGGCTTCGGCCGCAGTGACAAGCCGAAGACCGGCTACACCTACGACGCCCTCGCCGAGGACCTGCACACCCTCCTCGTCGAGCTCGACCTCCGCGACGTCACCCTGGTCGGGTTCTCCATGGGCGGTGGCGAGGTCGCCCGCTACCTCGCCACCTTCGGGCCAGAACGGGTGCGCACCGTGGTGTTCGCCTCATCGGTGCCCCCGTACCTGGCGCAGACCCCGGGCAACCCCGACGGACCCCTGCCCGAGTCCGAGGCGGCCAAGATGGCCGCGGGCCTGACCGCGGACCAGGACAAGTTCTACGACCAGTTCACCACGGATTTCTTCTCGGTCGATGAAGCCGTCGGCGAGCTGGAGATCGTGCACCTGTTCGACGGGGCCATGCCCACCGGGGTGAGCGTGTCTCACTCCGGGCGGGTGTTCGTGAACTTCCCGAAATGGGGCGACGACGTCGGCTTCACCGTCGCCGAGATCCGCGACGGCGAGCTGGTCGCCTACCCCGACCAGGCCGCCAACGACAACGACGGGGACGCCGACCCGAACGCGTTGGTCTCCGTGCAGAGCATCGTCGTCGACCCGGCCGACCGGCTGTGGATCCTCGACACCGGTAGCCCGATGTTCCAGCCGACCGAGCACGGCGGCCCGAAGCTGGTGTGCGTCGACCTCACCCGCGACGAGGTCGCGCAGACCATCCTGTTCCCGACCGACGTCGCGCTGACCACCACCTACCTCAACGACGTGCGGTTCGACCTGCGTCGCGGCGAGGCAGGCACGGCGTTCATCACCGACTCCTCCGACCAGGGCCCCAATGGCATCATCGTCGTCGACTTGGCCACCGGCGAGAGCTGGCGGCGCCTGCACGAGCACCCCACCACCAAGGCCGAGACCCCACCGGACCTGCGGATGATCGTGGAGGGCGAGGAGTTCCTGGAGCGCTCCGCGGACGGCACGACGAACCCGGTCCTGATGGGCGCCGACGGCATCGCCATCGCCGCCGACGGCAGCCGCCTCTACTACTGCTGCCTGGCGAGCAGGCGCTGGTGGAGCGTGTCGGTCGACGCACTGCTCGACCGGTCGCAGGGTGACGACGCCGTCGCCGCCACAGTTGTCGACGAGGGCGACAAGGGCTCCGTCGGCGACGGCATGGAGACCGACGCCGCCGGACGGCTCTACATCACCGACGGCGAGCACAACGCGATCCACCGCCGCCACCCGGACGGCCGCTGGGAGACCGTGGTGCACGACCCCCGCCTGCTGTGGCCCGACACCATGTCCGTCGCCGCGGATGGGCACCTCTACGTCACCGCCAACCAGCTCTACCGCCAGGACAAGTACCGCGGCGGCCGCGACGAGCGCCGCAAGCCCTACACGCTGTTCCGCACCCCGATCGACGCCGGACCGATCGAACTGCGCCGAGCGT
>JAKDLE010000550.1 GCA_030453005.1 Pseudonocardia sp.
AGTCGGACCCCGACCGCTTCGGCGGCCGCGAGGTCGGCCCCGGCCCGGTCGACGGCGCGGCGAGCGGCCGTCTCGGTGGCGACGCACTCAGGTACCGCGCCACCCCGCACCCGCTCGGCCGCCTCGACGGGACCGACCTCGGCGACCAGCTCGGCGAGGCCCGGCGCGGGCGGCTCGGCCACCCGCGAGAGGTACGCCCGCGCCCGGAGCACCTCGGGGGCCGGCGCGACCCACGCGACCGTCTGCGCGCTCATGCCGCCCTCCGGTCCCGGAAGTAGAGGGCCGCCTCCACGTGGTCGCGGTCGGGGCGGTCGCTCCCGGCCAGATCGGACAACGTCCACGCCACCCGCAGCGCCCGGTCCGCACCGCGGGCCGTGAGCTGCCCGGCCCGCAGCCCGGCGTCGAGGGGGCGGACCGCGCTGCGCGGGAGCGCGAAGCGGGACCGCAGCACGGGCCCGGGCACC
This sequence comes from Pseudonocardia sp., assembly GCA_030453005.1. Taxonomy (GTDB): domain Bacteria; phylum Actinomycetota; class Actinomycetes; order Mycobacteriales; family Pseudonocardiaceae; genus Pseudonocardia. Next base: position 465 of record JAKDLE010000550.1, read on the forward strand.
TCGGCGTTGGTGCGCCATCCGTCGCCTGCCCAGCGGGCCTGCGCCGCCGCCCGGGCGGCGAGCACCCGCACCCGGACGGTCGCGGTGTCCTCCACGTCGTCGGCGGCCGTCGCGAACGAGGTGACCGGGAACATGAGCGCCCGCAGGTCGACGCGATCGAGCAGCGGACCTGAGAGCCGCCCCAGATAGCGGCGCCGCACCATCGACGGGCACACGCAGTCGCGGTCGTGTGCGGGGGCGCACGGACACGGGTTGGCCGCGAGGACGAGCTGGAACCGCGCCGGGTAGTGCACGGTGCCCTCGGCGCGCGCCAACCGCACCTCCCCCTCCTCCAGCGGGGTACGCAGCGCGTCGAGCAGGTGGGGCCCGAACTCCGGAGCCTCGTCGACGAACAGCACCCCGCGGTGCGCGAGCGAGACCGCTCCCGGTCGGGCGATTCCGCTCCCGCCGCCGACGAGGGCGGCCATCGAGCTCGAGTGGTGCGGTGCCTCCATCGGCGGCACCGTGGCGAGCGGCCGGTCATCGGGCAGCCGACCCGCGACCGAACGGATCGCGGCGAGCGCCAGTGCGTCGTCGGCGGTGAGGCGCGGCAGGAGCCCGACGATCCGGCGGGCCAGCATCGTCTTGCCCGTGCCCGGTGGACCCACGAGCAGCAGGTGGTGCCCGCCCGCGGCCGCCACCTCCAGGGCGTGCCGGGCGTCGTCCTGGCCCAGCACGTCGGCGAGGTCGGGTGCCTCGTCGCCGCCCGCGCAGGCAGGTGGGCCGGGCGACCGCAGCGGGGCGCCGTCGCGCAGCCACCCGATCACCTCGCCGAGGTCGGCCGCGCCGACCACGTCGATCCCGGTGACCAGGGCCGCCTCGCCCAGCCCGGCGTCGGGTACCACCATGCGGCGCATCCCGGCCGCGCGGGCCGCGAGCAGCGAGGGCAGCACGCCGCGCACCGGCCGCAGCCGCCCGTCGAGGGCCAGCTCCCCCAGGAGCACCGTGCCGTCGAGGGACTGCTGGGGCACCACCCCGTTCGCGGCGAGTACGCAGCAGGCCAGTGCGAGATCGAAGCCCGAACCGGCCTTGCGCAACGTAGCCGGGCTCAGGGCCAGCACGATGCGCTCGTTGGGCCAGACGAACCGGGAGTTGACCACCGCCGCCCGGACCCGGTCCTTCGACTCGTGCAGCGACGCGTCAGGCAACCCCACCAGATGCACGCCCGGCAGCCCGCCCCCGACGTCGGCCTCGATCTCGACGACGTGCCCCTCGACGCCTCGCAGCGCCACCGACCACCCCCGCGCGAGGCCCATCAGAACGCCGCCTCGTAGTGCTGCAGGGTGGCCGGGCGGCCCGGCTCGATCAGCACCGCACACACGTCGAAGCGGATCTCGGCCCAGCGCACGTGGTGCGCGGCGAGCCACGCGTGGGTCAGCCGCCGGATCCGGGCGGCCTTGCGTCCGGTGACGGCCTCGGCGGGCTCGCCGAAGCGGGTGCCCGACCGTGTCTTGACCTCGCACACCACGAGGCACTCGCCGTCGGCGTCGGTGGCGACGACGTCGAGCTCGCCGTCGCGACATCGCCAGTTGCGGGACAGGACCACCAGGCCCAACCCCTGCAGGTACTGCACCGCGACGTCCTCACCGCGGCGTCCGAGCTCGTCCTTCGCTGCCATGTGTCCACGATCAGGCCCGCGGGGCACCTGCGACGGACGTTTCCGAGATCTGTGGACAGCTCGGCGCTGCTGGGGACAACCCGGTCCACCGGCGCTACGACACGACGGCGATGTCGGGGCGAGGGTGTATCAGGTGCCGAACTGGTCGCCCTCCGGCAGCCGCAGGTCGGGCTTGTCGAGCTCCTCGACGTTGACGTCCTTGAACGTCAGCACCCGCACGTTCTTCACGAACCGGGCCGGGCGGTACATGTCCCACACCCAGGCGTCGGACATCCGTACCTCGAAATAGATCTCGCCGTCGCCGTTGCGGGCGGCGACGTCGACGGAGTTGGCGAGGTAGAACCGACGCTCCGTCTCCACGACGTACGAGAACTGGGACACGATGTCCCGGTACTCCTTGTAGAGCGTGAGCTCCATCTCGGTCTCGTACTTCTCGAGATCCTCGGCGCTCATCTGATTCCCTCACTCACGCCGTCATTGTGGACCAGGGTCGGTCTCGCCCCGGCGGAGGGGATGCGCGCTCGCACGTTGACGAACGAGTACCGGTGCACCCCGCTCGGCCCGTGCTCGATCAACGCCGCGTCGTGCAGCGGCGTGCAGTAGCCCTTGTGCTCCGCGAAGCCGTACCGCGGGTACTCGACGTCGAGCGCGACCATGATGCGGTCCCGCGTGACCTTGGCCAGCACCGACGCCGCCGCCACACATGCTGCCACCTGGTCGCCCTTGGGCACCGCGAGGGCAGGGCGCCCGAAACCGCGTACCGCGAACCCGTCGGTCAGGATGTAGCCCGGGAGCTCGGCGAGCCCCGCCACGGCCCGGCGCATCCCCTCGATGTTGGCGACGTGCACCCCGCGACGGTCGATTTCCGAGGGCGGGATGACGACCACGGCGTGGTCCTGCGCACGGCGACGGATCAGCGCGTAGTACTCCTCCCGAGCGGCGCCGGTCAGCAGCTTGGAGTCGGTCAGGCCGTCGAGCGCGCGCGCGTCGCCGGGGCGCAGCACGCAGGCCGCCACCACCAGCGGGCCTGCGCAGGCC
>JAKDLE010000551.1 GCA_030453005.1 Pseudonocardia sp.
CACGCCCGCGTGTCGGCGCACCAGTACGACGTGCTCGGCGTCGGGCCCGTGCGCGCGCAGCACCGGGCGCCGCAGCAGCGCCCGCGCCGCACGGGTGAGCTCGGCGCGTCGGGTCTGACCGAGCGCGTCGGACAGCGCGCCCGTCACGCGGTGCGCTCCAGTGTCGTGTGCGTTCGGGCGGCACCGGTGAGGTCGACGATGTGCACCAGGTGGTCGGGCCCCCGGAACACCCCGTCGGGGGTGTGGATCGCCACCTCGCCTGCGCCGTCGAGCACCGTCAACCGGATCGCCATCGACCCGTCGGAGGTGCTGGTGGCCACCTCGCGCCTGCCTGGGGTGAGCGACGTGAGGGCGTCGCCGAGCACGCCCAGGAACAGCCGGAACCCGTCGACGTCGAGCCTGCCGATGTCGGACAGCCGCACCGGGTGCTCGGTGGACAGCGCGGCGCGGGCGGCAGCGAGCTGGCCTGCCTCCCGGGCGGCGAGCTCGGCGAGGTGGCGACGCTGCTCGGAGCGGTCGGCGACCCGCGAGGGCTTGCCGCGCCGCTCGTAGCTGCCGGTTCTGCGTAGCCGCGGGCTGATCTCCAGCGGCGGCGCGTCGGCCCACGGCGTGCTCGTCGGCACCGGATCGTCCTGGCGGGCGGCGAGGGTGTCGGCGTCGATGGTGAGGTGGCGCGACGGCGAGAGCCCGAACGCGCTGCGCCACAGCCGGTGCATCGACGCGTCGTCGGGGGCCTGGGCGAACCACAGCGCGAGCGTGCGGAAGTCGGCCGACCGGTCGGACCGGCCGGTGCGCCGTTCGTTGAGCGCGGCGACGACGTGCAGCAGCTGCGGGATCGCCGCCCGGGCCTGCGAGCGCAGCAGCTTGGCCTGGCTGGGATGCTGCGGCGCGCTGACGAACCACGCCCGGAACCCGGCCCAGCGCTCCCGCCACAGCACCGCGCGCCGGGCGAACTCGGTGGCCCGCGGGTCGTCGCCGTCGTCGGTGCCGCCCGGTGCCGCGTCGGACGCCTCGCGCCAGGCCGCCGCGTCGAGCAGGGGGTCGACGCCGAGCTCCTCGATGCGCGCCACCAGCGCCGCGATCTCCGACCCGGTGGCGACGAGGTCGGTGATGAACCGCTGCAGGTAGTCGATCAGCCGGTCCTTGTAGGCGCGGAACGCCTCGGCGTCGGCGTCGTGCAGGTCGATCGAGCGGTGCAGCGAGCCCATGAACGCCTGCGCGTTGGCCGCGAGGTCGGTGAACCGGTCGACCAGTGCGCGCAGCGACAGGTGGACCTTCGCCGGGTCGGCGTCGGGGGCGTGGGCCAGCTCGTGCAGCGCACGGAGCTGGGTGGCGATGTCGGCCAGTGCGACGGCCTGCAGCGCGCCCCGGCGGCCCAGCGCGTCGTCGTAGACGGCCAGCGCCTCCTCGGCGGCCTCGCCCTCGCGGGTGAGCTGGTAGAGGTAGCGGGCACGGTGGAAGTCCTCCACCGTGGTGACGCGGCTGGTGTCGGGATCCGACCGCAGGTTGCCCCAACCCTCCAGGGCCACCAGCGCGGCGGCGACGGACTCCAGGTCGACGCCGGGGCCGAGCGCGTCGCGCACGTCCTCCGGACGCAGGTGGACCGTGAACCGGCGCTTGGCGGCGACGAAGGCCAGCATCACCCCGCGGTACAGCTCCGACTTGCCCACGGTGAGGTAGGTGAACGCGCTGTGCGATGAGACGCTGTGCATCTGTGCCTCCCTCGGTCTCCTGCGGCGAGCGTAGGGCTGGGCACCGACAGTCCGGTGCGAGGGCCATTCTTGTCGGACCCTCGTGCCACCATCGCGCCATGACCGCTCCCCGCCCCGGCACCGCCCCCGGTCTCCGAGACGACACCGGATCGTTCGGTGCGTACCTCGCCACCCTCGACGCGGCACGGCTCACGGCGCTGCTGGAGCGGCGTCCCGACCTGCTCGTCGAGCCGGTGCCGCGCAGCGTCGATGAGTTGGCGCTGCGGCTGCAGGGGTTCGACTCACTGACCCGCGTCCTGCCCACGCTCGACCACGACGCCGTCGCGGTGCTGCGCGCCGTCGCGCTGATCCCGTCGTCCCCGGTCGCGGGCCTGGCCGCCCGGATACGGTCACCCGTGGGGTCGGTCGGTGAGGTGGTCGACGCGCTGTGCGGCGGCGGTCTCGCGTGGCTCGACGACGGCCGGGTCGCGCTGCCGCCGCGGGTCGCCGAGCAGTTCGCCTGCGTGTCGACGGGTCTCCGACCGCTCCACACGGTGCTCCTGCAGGTGCGGGTCGAGGACCTGCGGGACGCGATCACCGGGTTGGGCGGCGATCCGGCCAGACTGCTCAAGCCCGCGCTCGAGCGGTGTTACGGCGAGCTCGTCGGCGACCCTGCCGTGGTAGGTAGGGCCGTGGCGTCGCTCCCCCCGGCGGCGGGCGAGCTGCTCCACGCGCTGTCCCGGGCGGGCGGATACCACTCGCTCATCGGCGCTCGGGCGCCCGCCACCCAGCGGTTGGCGGAGGCCGGGCTGCTCCTGCCCGTCGCGTACGGCGTCGAGCTGCCCCCCGCGGTGGCCGTGCAGGTCCTCGCCGCGTCCCTGGAACCGGTCACCGGACAGCCACCCGTCGCGCCCGCCCGCGATGCGCGGGCCGACGGCCGCGCGGAGGCGGACGCGGCGCTGCTCGCGCTCACCACACTGCTCGACGAGTCCCGCGCCCGGCCGGTCGCGGCGCTCAAGAAGGGCGGCGTCGGCACCCGCGAGCGAGCCCGGCTCACGAAGACGCTGAAGATCACGGAGCCCGCGCTGTGGATCGACCTCGCCCACGCCGCCGGGCTGCTCGCCCACGGCGAGGCGGGCTTCGCGGCCACCGACGCCTACGACGCCTGGCGCGACGGTGGCACCGCCACCCGCTGGGCGGATGTCGTGTCGGCCTGGTTCGCCCTGGACCTGGCCCCCTCCAGCCGCGAGACCGACGACGGCGAGGTCGCCCCGCCGCTGCCGCTGCACTCCGGGGCCGGGTTGCTGCGCCGGGCGTTGCTGCGGGCGGCCGCGGGCGGCGGGTCGCTCCTCGCCGCGACGGCGGAGATCGACTGGTTCTGCCCGTGGCCCGGCTACGACGCCGCGGGCACGACGCGCAAGGCCGCCGCCGCGCGGCTCGCCGAGCCCCTGCACGCCGCCCTCGACG
>JAKDLE010000552.1 GCA_030453005.1 Pseudonocardia sp.
AGCCGTCGGCCGGAGGAGCAGGTGGCGGTGGCGAAGGAGGCGGGGGTGGGGTCGGTGTCGTGATCGTGACGCTCCCGACACGTCGTTGGCCGCGAAACCGCGGGGACGGGTCGGCAGCAGGCGGTGTCGTTCCGGACGACTTTTCCTCGGCTTCACTCACGGTGCCACCCCTAGGTCGGTTGCCGTGCACTTGGTATGCCAGTCTAGGTCGGTGCCGTCGACGGTGCTCGGCCTCGTGGTCTTCGTCGTCAGTCTGGCACCCGGACTCGCGTTCGTGCTGCTGCGAGAACGAGTTGGGTCGAAGGAGAAGCTCTCGCCGTTCCGCGAGACGGCCGTGGTGCTGTGCGTGAGTATCGCGGCCGCCGTCGCGACACTCGCTGCCTTCGCCATCGTGCGCGCGCTGGCCCCGTCGATCACTCCCGACGTCGGCCGACTGGTCAGCGATCCCGCTGCCTACGTCCGAACCTCATACGTCGTGCTGTTCTGGTGGGGTGCTGGTCTGCTGGCGGTCGCCACGGCGGGAGCCGGTCTAGCTGGCGCGGGTGTGCTGCGGCGGGTCATGGCGCGGGTGCCGGGCATCGACATCGACCCGTACCCGAAGGCGCACGCGTCCGGGGTGTCGGCGTGGTGGTTCGCTTTCCAGGACCAGCTGCGCGACCTGCCCGAGGCGAGCGTGTTCCTCGACTGCCAGTTGACCGATGGGTCGTACGTGGGGGGCTACCTCCTCTCGTTCAGCACTGTGGCTGAGGACAGCGGCGACCGTGAGCTGACGCTCGCGGCGAGGGAAGGTAGTCCGATCACCTTCCGCCCGGCCGGAGCGCGGACCGCCGAAGCACGCGACGGGGTCGGCGCGGTCATTGTGTCGGCCGCACATATCCGGTTGATCTTCGTGAGCTATGTGGAGGCGTGAGCGAGCGTCAGCGAGCGGATCATCGATAGGGCGCCCGCGCGAAGCGCCGACCGAGCGTCAGCCAGGGGTCGCGTGAGCAGGTTAGCGGCCCTGGTGGGTAAATCCGGCCCACCAAAGCGGATCCACGAGGTCGACGCCGAGCGCCTTACCCACGGCGGAGTCGGGTGCGGCCTCGAACGGGGCGGTGCGCCTCTCATCGACGGCCCAGCACTGGGCGGCGTGCAGCGCGGAGGCGGGCGGGCACCCCGCGACCAGGTGGTGGTGCATGACTCGCATGATCGCTGCGGATCGGAGATCGTCGATCGGCCAGAGCGTGCCGACGACGCTGCTCGCCCCGGCGAGGAGGAAGGCGGTCGCGAGGGTGACGGCCTCGTCGAGATCGTCGAGCGCGAGGTTCGTCTCGCAGGCGGACAGGACGACCAGCGGTCCGGGCGCCGACGTGTCGGAGTCCGCGCAGTGCTCCAACAGCCGGGCGACGGTGAGCGGCTCCTCCCCGGCGAGCAAAAGCCGGGACTCGAGTGGACTGGCGCCGACCTCACCGTGACAGGCAAGGTGCAGCAGCGGCAGACCAGGGCCTTCCGGCGAGGGCATGGCCGCGAGAACGTGTTTCGGACGGGCCGCGTCGACCCCGGGCACGCCGGCCGCACCGAGCAGTAGGGCGTCCGGGTAGCACTGCGAGAGCTCCCGCGCCTCACGACCGGCACTTGGCAGGTCGGCCGTGGGATCGCCGACGAGCAGCGCGGTGCCGTCGCGAAGTTGCAGCGCGCGGTGAGCACTCTGGACCAGAGTGCGCCCCGACGCGCTGTAGGAGACGATGAGCTGCTCCATGGCGTAGGCCCGGGCGCCGCCGGTCCCGGCCGTCCACGTCGCGTGCCACGGCACGAGGGCCAGGCCCTCGGCGGGCACGAGGACAAGACGGAGCGGACCGTGGACGCCGGGCAAGCGCCGACGCACCTCCGCGACCAACGGTTCCACCACGGCCTCGCGTCCCCAGCCGCAGACCTCGTTCAGCGCTCGGCCGAACTTGTTGAGGTTCACGTCACAGGCCCGGCAGCGGTCGTTGTCGCACCAATCGGGACCGTGCGCGCACGGCCCGCCAAAGGCCTCCGCGTAGGCCTGCAGGTAGCAGTTGAGCGGGTCCGTCCATTCGAAGAGCCCGCCGGGCTTGATCAGAAGCTGGGGAAGGGACACGCTCGTGGTACGCCCGTCGCGGAGTGTGACGAGCGCGAACCCGTCGCCGTCGGGGAGTGATCCGGGCACCAGGTGCACCAGGCCGTCCGCGTCGACCGCAGTCAGGGCCGCCGCGACCTCCTCGGCACCGGGGGGGACGACCAGCGTCGCCACGCCCGTCCCGGCGTCAGCACCGATTAGCGTCTCGATCACCCGGAAGCGCAGGCCTTCGGGTACTGCGTCGTTGTCCTCGGTATCGCGCGTGCGCGCCAACCATGCTTCGGCGAGAGCGTGGGCTCCGTTGTCGCGCAGCAGACGCGGGAGGATCGTCGTGAGGGTGGTCGCGTGCTGGACCAGCGCGCGTCCCTGCTCCAGCAGGTGCAGCGCGCCGTCGAAGTCGCCATCGGCCACGAACCAGCGGGCGACCCGCCGTGCGACATCGGCCGCTTCCCTGCTCACGGCGAGGGCGTGTCGGGTGCTCGTGGCCAAGAGAACGTCGAGCACCCTGGCGTCCAGCCCCGCCCGGCCACGGGCTCGTGCGCCAGCCGTGTCTCCCGCCGCGTGCAGGGCCTGGGCGTGCTGCAGATAGACGTCCGCGAGCTGCGGGTGCCAGAACAGCCCTTCGAGCGGCACCGAGGCCGCGTCGAGGGCCTCCAGCGCAGCGTCGAGATCGGCACGGTTCCGGTGACGCAGTCGCAGCGCGCAGCCCAGGTTCAGAAGGCTAGCGACTTGTTCGGGATCGCCCCGGGAACGGCTGTTCGAGGCCGCCCGGAAACCGTCGATCGCCGCGTCCAGGCGCTCGTCGTCGCCCAGCGTCCGGTACCGCTGCAGGTGCAGCCGTCCGATGTTGTCCAGCACGTGCGGTCGACGAGAGTCCTCGGCGCGCAACCCGGCGAGGGCACGCCCCAGGTGCTCCAGGGCGAGCGCGTCATCCGCTTCTAAGTCCCTTGTGGCGAGCACGACGGCGAGCAACGTGGCCGTCGGCGCGTGCTCCGGACTCGTCACGGGCATCGTCGCCAGCACGCCGGACAGCAGGCCGACCGCCTCGTCGAGGGCCTTCACCTCCCCTGTGC
>JAKDLE010000553.1 GCA_030453005.1 Pseudonocardia sp.
GGCCGGATCTCGTTCATCTTGTTGCCGTGCCCCGAGGCCATGACCCCGCCGGCGCGCCCGGCGTACAGCACGGCCGTGGCGTCGCGGTGCTCCTCCGACGACACCACCGACAGCGCGTTGACGACGGCGACGTGGCTGGGGTGGATCGCGGTCTTGCCGTGCAGGCCGTTGGCCTTGTCCAGCTGCACCTCGCGGATCAGGCCGTCGATCGCCCGGGACACGAGGCGCCCGCGCAGCTCGGTCTCGTCCTGCTCGTCGAACGGGGAGCGGCGCAGCTGCGGCTTGAAGATCCGTTCGGCCGACGCGTAGTACTCCCAGACCGGTCCGGTGACGGTGAACCCGGTGCCGTCGGCGCGGCCCAACACGTTGACGACGTCGGCGATCAGGCTGCTCACGACCTTCACGTCGTAGATCGACAGCTCGGGGGAGCGGCGCAGCCCGTAGAGGGCGCACAGGTCGGTGGCGCCCAGGCGGACGGCGAGGATGCGGCGGCGGTCGCGGTGCAGCAGCGCGCGCAGCCGGGTGAGCTCGTCGACGCGGGACTCGGCGTAGAGCACGGCGCCGGACTCGATCACCGGCATGGCGAGCAGCTGCCTGCCGCCCAGGTGCCGGTCGGCCAGCCGGTCGGCGTCGTCGAGGGCGTGCAGGTAGTCGGTACCGCCTGCGGCGGTGAACTTCGGCAGCACGAACCCGTCGAGGACCCGGACGGCCGCCCCGAGCCGAGCGACGAGCGCAGGGATCTGCCGGGCCTCGCGCACCCGGACGAACAGCAGCGGCAGGCCGGCGTGGGCGTCGCGGTGCAGCTCGTCGAACGCCGCGACGAGGTTGTCCTCGGCGGCAGGCACCTGATCGTCGGAGATCGAGTCCTCCAGGCAGACCACCACCGACACCGACCCGGCCGCGGCCTGCTTCGCGATGTCGGCGACCAGTGAGGGCCGGTCGGCAGGCATGTAGAGCGTGGCGCCGAGCGCCACCGAGAGCAGTTCGTGGCCGCTGTCGCGGTGGAACGGCTCCGGTGGCGTCTCGAACAACGCGTCGGTGTCGGATGCGCTCAGGTAACCGAAGTGCCGCATCGCAGTGTTCCTCGACATCGCAGTGCTCCTCGACGACGAGCCACTGCGTTGTGGCGGGACGGGATCAGATCGTCACTTACGGCCGCGGGCCCAGTCCATGCCCCACCCGTAGGCGCGGTCGACGTCGGCCTGGCCTCCCCGGATGTAGGAGACCTCGCGGTTGACGACCAGCTCACCGCCCTTGTTCTCCAGCATCGCGATGACGCACGTCGGCGACCCCGGGTCGGACTCGTCGAGGCGGACCTCGATCTCGGGCCCGGCCGCGGGGTAGAGCGTGACCACGCCGTCGGCGCTCGCCCAGTTGGGCGTGCCCTCGTAGATGAAGGTGAACACCAGGATGCGGCGGATCTCGTCGACCCGCGACAGGTCGATGAACATGTTCTCGCCGCCGACGGCGGAGCCCGAGCGGTCGTCGCCGTCGAGCCGGATGATCGGCGCACCCTGGTAGGGCGCCTGGAACGCGTTACCCAGGGCCTGCACGACGCCCTTGCTGCCGTCGGCGAACTCCCAGAGGCAGGCGAGGTCGAGATCGACGCCGCCGCCCCCGCCGCCGGTCAGCTTGGCCAGGAAGCCCTTCTTCGCAGGCGCCGTGCCCGTACTCCACTGCAGGTTGACCCGCAGCTGACCACCCGCGCCGCCCTGCTTGGTGAGCGAGATGCTCGGGGCCGACTTCGTCAGGGTGACCTTCGACAGCGAGACGCCGCCGCTCGCGGGCGCACCCGCGGGCGGGGGCTGCCCGGCGTCGGACGAGGCCGGCCGCTTCTTGTTGTAGTCGATGGCCACGTGCGCCGCCTCAGACGTTGACGCCGAAGTCCCGGGCGATGCCCGAGAGGCCCGAGGCGTAGCCCTGGCCGACGGCACGGAACTTCCAGTCGGCACCGCTGCGGTAGAGCTCGCCGAACACCATGGCCGTCTCGGTGGAGGCGTCCTCGGTGAGGTCGTAGCGGGCGATCTCGGCGTTGCCCGACTGGTTCACCACGCGGATGAACGCGTTGCGAACCTGGCCGAAGCTCTGCGAGCGCGTCTCGGCGTCGTAGATGCTGACCGGGAAGATGACCTTGTCGACGTCGGCGGGCAGCCCGGCCAGGTTGACCTTGACCTGCTCGTCGTCGCCCTCGCCCTCACCGGTGAGGTTGTCGCCGGTGTGCTCGACGGTGCCGTCGGGGCTGGTGAGGTTGTTGAAGAAGATGAAGTGCTTGTCGGAGACGACCTTGCCGTCGGCGCCCAGCACGATGGCCGACGCGTCGAGGTCGAACTCGGTGCCGGTGGTGGTGCGGACGTCCCAACCGAGGCCGACGATCACGTCGGTGAGGCCGGGGGCCTCCTTGCTCAGGCTGACGTTTCCACCCTTGGTGAGGCTGACTCCCACGTACTGCTCCGAATCTGTCGCGGGGGGCTCGTTCCCCCCTGTCTCGCCTGGACTACAGGTCGAGCTGATCCGAGCCCACCATATCGGGACGGACCGGACCCGCTGTCAAGATGTCGAACGGGGAAAGGCCGCCGCGGGTTCCCGTCTAGGGTCTTTCCCGTGGATCCATGGCGCCGCGCAGCCGGCTGGAGATCCACGGGACAGGCCCTAGGGTCACCGATGTGCAGCAGCCGCGGGTGGGGAGGCCGGGACCGGAGCACGCCGGGGAGGTGCTGACGGTGCAGCGCGCCGCGTACGTCACCGAGGCCCAGCGCTACGACACCCCGCACATCCCGCCGCTGATCGAGTCGCTCGCCGAGCTGCGCGCGGACCTCGCCGTCGACTCCCCACTCCTCGTGGCGCGTGCGGTGTGGCTCGGTCCGCGGCTGGTGGGCTCGGTCCGCGGCCGCGTCGCCGGAGCGGAGATGGAGGTGGCGCGGCTGACCGTCGCGCCCGACCTGCAGGGACGCGGTCTGGGCAGGGCGCTGCTCGACGCGGTGCACGCCGCCGCGCCGGCCGGGGTCTCGACCTGCTGGCTGTTGACCGGTGCGCGCAGCGACGACAACATCCGCCTGTACGCGAGGGCCGGATCCCGTCACCTCGCGCGGCGCGCGACCCGGACACGATGCGCGCGACGGTCCCGCGGTCGCCGCCCGCGCGGAACTGTCGGG
>JAKDLE010000554.1 GCA_030453005.1 Pseudonocardia sp.
GCCGTTCGCCAGCTCGACACCGATCAAACCGTTCTTCTCGAGCGCAGGCACGAGCTTCTCGGCGCGCTGCAGGTTCAGGATGTCGACGCCGTACTGCTTCGCGTGCTGCTCCAGCGCCATCGCGAACTTGGGGCCGTCGGTCTCCAGCACCTGCACCGCGATCAGCGAGCCGAGCTGCGCGGCACGCTCCAGGGTCAGCCCACCCGCGACCGCGGCCAGGAAGCCCGCACGGAACGCGTCGCCGACGCCGGTGGGGTCGACCTTGCCGGCCTCCGGGACGACGCCGACCTTGAGCGTCTCCGTGCCGTAGATCTCCACGCCCTTCTCACCGTGGGTGGTGATCCGGATCTCGACCTCGTCGGCGATCTGCGCCTCGGTCCAGCCGGTCTTCTGCAGGAGCAGCTCCCACTCGTAGTCGTTGGTGAGCAGGTAGCGGGCGCCCTGGACGAGCCGCTTGATCTCGGGGCCCTCCATGCGGGCCAGCTGCTGCGACGGGTCGGCGGCGAACGGGATACCCAGCTCGCGGCATTCGTCGGTGTGGCGCAGCATCGCCTCGGGGTCGTTGGCGCCGACGAGCACCAGGTCGATGCCCCGCTCCACCAGCGGGGCGAGGGAGATCTCGCGGGAGCGGGCCATCGCGCCGGTGTAGAACGACGCGATCTGGCGCATGTCGTCGTCGGTGGTGCAGACGAACCGTGCGGTGTTGAGGTCGTCGCAGACGAGCACGCCCGAGCAGTCGACGCCGTGGGACTCCAGCCACGAGCGGTACTCGCCGAAGTCGGCCCCGACCGCGCCGACGAGCAACGGCGACTGCGCCATCACCCCGAGGGCGTAGGCGATGTTGCCCGCCACGCCGCCCTTCTTGATCACCAGGTCGTCGACGAGGAAGCTCAGCGACAGCCGGTCGAGCTGGTCGAGGACCAGCTGGTCGGCGAAGCGACCCGGGAAGTGCATGAGGTGGTCGGTGGCGATGGATCCGGTCACGGCGATAGGCACGGACGGTCACCCTAGAGGGTCCGGCAGATGATCGCCGGGGCTCGCCGCGCTGGGGGGCCGGACCTCGCTACCTTCCGCGGGACGCACGAACCCCGGTCGGCAGCGCCGTGAGGCGCCGCCGGACCGGGGTTCTGGAGGTGGTGCGGGTCTCAGTTGAACGAGTCGCCGCAGGCGCAGGAGCCGCCCGCGTTGGGGTTGTCGATGGTGAAGCCCTGCTTCTCGATCGTGTCGACGAAGTCGATGACCGCTCCCTGCAGGTACGGCGCGCTCATCCGGTCGACTCCGACCCGCAGGCCGTCGTAGTCACGGAACAGGTCGCCGTCGAGCGAGCGGTCGTCGAAGAAGAGCTGGTAGCGCAGGCCTGCACAGCCACCGGGCTGGACGGCGATGCGCAGGTGCATGTCGTCGCGGCCCTCCTGCTCGAGCAGAGTGCGGGCCTTGAGCGCAGCGGTGTCGCTGAGCTCGACGCCGTGCGTCTCGGTCTCGGCCGGTGCTGTGGTGTTCTCGACGGTCATGGCACTCCCAACAACGAGCGGGGCTCGGACTATTTCCCGGGGGACTCCTCTCCCGGGCCTATTTCTCCGGACAGGGTTCCCGGCGCTGCCTCGATAGTAGGCCCTTCCCCCGACACTGTGCCGCCCCTGAAGCCCACGTGTTCTGCCTCACCGGCTCCAGCGCGCGGCCACCCGCTCGGCGAGCGCGGTGAGCGTGCCTGCCGGGTCCGCCAGCGACGCGCGCCGCGTGCAGCACGTCGACGAACTCGGTGCCGCCGTCGGCGAGGGGGAGCAGAACCAGCTCGGCGCCGGCCGCAGGCGACCGCCGCCGCCGCGGCCATGGCCGTGGCCGTGGCCGACAAGGTCCCGCCGGAGGAGTCCGGAGCCACGACCACCCGCATGCCACCCACGCCAGCGCCCCGTAGGCTGACGACTGTGAGGTTCCTCCGTTCCCGGCCAGACCGGCTCGCGTCAGACCAGCTCCGGCCCGACGCTCCCGCCGCCGCACCGGACGCCGGGTCGGTGGAGACCGTGCGTGTGGGCGGCAAGGGCAGGCCCACCCCGAAGCGCCGCGAGGCCGAGACGAAGCGCCGCGGGCCGGCGCCACCGCCACCGCGCACCCAGCGTGAGGCCGCGAAGTTCGCGCGGGCCAACCGGCCCGACAAGCAGGTGCGCCGCGAGCAGCGCCGCACCGACGCCGCCGAGCGCCGCGAGCGGATGGCCGCGGGCGACGACAGGTTCCTGATGCCGCGCGACCGCGGACCCGTCAAGGCCCACATCCGTGACCTGGTGGACTCCCGGCCGCACCTCATGGGCCTGTTCATGCCGCTGGCCGTCGTGGTGGTGCTCTCGCTGCTGGTGCCGATCCCCGCCGTCCAGTCCTACCTGAGCCTGTTCAGCCTCATCGCCCTGACGACCATGATCATCGAGGGCATCCTCCTCGGCACGTCGGTCACGCGGAAGGCGCGCAAGAGGTTCCCGGACGCGAAGATCGGCGGCCTGGGCACCGGGTGGTACGCCTTCACCCGCGCCAGTCAGCTGCGGCGGCTGCGCATCCCGAAGCCGCGCGTGGCGCGCGGGGCGAACCCCTAGCCGGGGTGCTCCTACGCCTCGTGCAGGCTCATCGGGCCGTACACCTCGGCGTCGCCGTCGAGCAGGGTGACGGCGTCGACGCCCGCCTCGCGCAGCTCGGGCCACTCCGCGGAGAACCAGTCCTCGGCCTCCTGCTGGGAGTCGAACTCCTCGGCCGGACCGTCCGCGGTCCCGCCCGTCGCCTTCTCATACCGCCACCGGAACGTCACGGGCGCGAGGGTAGGCCATGTCCGACCCCGTGATCGCGTGATACGCACGTTGGTCCTGGGCGGGACGCGGTCGGGCAAGTCGCGCCACGCGGAGGACCTCCTGCCCGACGACGTGGCCGTCCGCTACCTCGCCACCGCCCGCCGCCGCCCGGGCGACGCGGAGTGGGACGCCCGGCTCGACGCCCACCGGGCCCGCCGCTCCCCCGCCTGGACCACCGTCGAGTCGCCCGACGTCGCCGCTCTGGTGCGGGCGGGCGGGTCGCCGCTGCTGGTGGACGACCTCGCCACGTGGCTCACCGGCGTGCTCGACGACGCGGGCGCGTGGGACCTGGCCACCGTGCCCCCGCGGGGCGGCGAGCA
>JAKDLE010000555.1 GCA_030453005.1 Pseudonocardia sp.
GCGGGGCGAACGGCGCGCACGCCGAGCACAGCATCCGGGCGCGCCGTTCCCCGCGACAGGGTCGTAGCTGCCCGCACTGTGCGCATTCCACGGTCGGGCCGGTCCAGCACACCGCGCACAACTCGGGGTCGTCCCCGACGGCGAGCCGTACGACGGCGCGGACCCTCCCGCAGCGCCCGCAGGCCCGGACCGGGCGCCGGTAGCAGTCCGGGCAGCGCGGCGCGCCGGCCCGATCCCGCCCCGGGGTCGGGCGCGTGCACCCGGTGCACGGGCGTGCGGTGATGGTCGTGCAGACCGCGCAGATCGCCTCCCGACCCGCCGGTGGGGCCGCCGCGTCCCGGCCGCACCCTCCGCACTCGACACGGTCGAGCACGGCGCAGGCCGCGCAGACCGGACGCCGAGACTTCCATGGCTTGACGCCCTTGGCGATCCCGCACATCGTGCAGCGGATCACCGGCTCGGCATAGCAGCACGGCCCGACCGCCCGGCCCTCGATCCGCATGATCACCGGCGCGGTGTGGCGCACCGCGAGCATGGCTGCCAGCGGGTCTGATCTACTGCCGTGCAGCGTTGGCACCACGTCCCGGCCGATGTGCGACGGTGCACCGGCGCCGTTCGTCCGCACCCGAGGCACGGTTCGGTGCGTGCGCGGTTGCGGCAGCTCGCGCTGGTCGAGGAGGGGGTGCTTCACGCCTCGCTACTCAGTACGCGATCCTCACGAAGTACGTTCGTAGCGCTGCCCGCGTCGCCGAGCCGCCGTGCGATCGTGGCCGTTGCGAGCGCTGCAGGCAGCGCAGCCGAGAACTTCAGCCCGCGCAGCGCGGACTCATCGACGGCAGGCTCGGTCAGCTCCGCGACCCGTGAACCGCGGAGCTGTGCAGCCGCATCACGCAGATCGGCGTCGCTGCGGAGCCGAAGCACGCGGTCACCGATTCGCTGTCGGGGATCGACGATGTCGAGCGATGCGTGCAGGGTTCGGTTCGCCGCTGTCCCCGCCCAGGTCCACCAGTGCACGTCGCCGCTTGCGCTGCGCTGCACGACAGTGCCGTTCTCGTCGACGTGGGACCTGTGAACCTGGCGCAGGTCGGCCAGCACAGCGGTCGCCCGCTTCGACAGTCCCACGCCGGCGGGGTCGGCTCCGAGCAGCACGTTCCGCATCCCGCGGCTGATCTCGAAGGACAGGCCTGCGCCGTGGCCGCCCCACCTCGCGCGGCCGGGCAGATCGGTCGGCTCGACGTAGCATCGCCGTCTTCTCCAGTCGACGTAGGTGACCAGCCAGGCCCGCCCGGCCAGCAGCAGCACCCGCGGGGCGCCGAGCGCGTCGGCGAGCAGGGCGTCGTCACCCACCGAACCGACCTCGTCCCGCCCCGCGATGACCGTGAACTCCGGCGCCGCGGTGAACACGGCCATCAGGTCCATGAAGTGCCTGCGCCCGAAACGGTGTTCCGCTGTGGGCCCGATGAAGGCGAGGCCGCCGTCGACGTCGAGGAAGCCCTCCGCCACCAGGTAGTCGAGAATCTGCGGTCCGTCGCCCGCCATCGGCCCGATCCCGTGCCACCATTCCGGCCAGGTCTGCAGACCGATGGTCTTCTCCTGTAGTGCGAGTGCCAGCAGTTGCTGCGCCACGACGTGTCGGGGCGACGGCGGCGGCACGACAGGCTCGACCCAGCCCTCCGCCCACTTCGACAGCAGTCCAGCTGCGTGCAGCACCTGGTCTTCGTTCAGCGCGAGGAACAGGCAGTTCCTGCGGCTCCCTGGTCGTCGTCCGGTTCGGCCGAGGCGCTGCAGGAACGAGGCGACGGTCGTCGGTGCCCCGATCTGGATCACCCGGTCGAGGTCGCCGACGTCGATGCCGAGCTCCAGGGTGGAGGTCGCCACGATCACGCAGTCACGCGCGTCGGCGAACGCCTGCTCCGAGCGCCTCCGCTCAGCTGCCGACAGCGACGAATGCGACAGGAACGTGTCGATGTCGAGGGCGCGCAGGGCCGAGCCCAGTTCCTCGGCCCGCCGTCGGCTGTCGACGAACACCAGCCGCTTCTCCCCACGATGGAGTCGGCTGATGACGGTCGCCGCGCCATCGACGGATCCGACGTGGTCCAGCTGGACGTCACCGACGGCCGCCGGGGCCGGTGGCGCGACGACCCGACGCGGTCGGTCGACCGCTGCGCCCTGAAGCCACGCGAGCAGGTCCTCGGGATTGCCGACTGTCGCCGACAGCCCGATCCGCTGCATCGGGCGACCGGCGAGCTGCGCGATCCGCTCGAGGACGTGGACGAGGTGCCATCCGCGGTCGTCGCCCGCGAACGCGTGGACCTCGTCGACGATGACGGTCCGGACGTCGCGGAAGAAGCGTCGCGAATCGACCGATGTGGACACCAGCATCGACTCGAGCGACTCCGGGGTGGTGAGCAGCAGGTCGGGTCGGTGCAGCTGCGTCTGCCGCCGGGCTGCCTGACCGACGTCACCATGCCAGTACCGCGCAGATCGCCCGAGCCACCCCGCGTAGTCATCGATGCGCGGCTGCAGGTTGTTCAGCAGCGCGCGCAGTGGGCAGACGTAGAGGACGGACGTGCCCGTCCAGCCCTGCACCGCCATCCGGCTGAGCAGCGGCAGCACCGCGGCCTCCGTCTTCCCTCCGGCCGTCGGAGCGAGCATCAGACAATCGACCCCGTCGAGAACGGGCCGGATGGCGCTCTCCTGCAACGGACGAAGACCCTGCCATCGCAACGTGTTCACGACATGGTGCTGGACCACGGGATGCAGCAACCCGAACGACGTCTCCATCGGATCAGGCGTCGCTGCCGAGGTCGATGTCGTCGGGAGACACCGCCTGCCGTTCGACGTCGGTGAGCTCTCCCTCGGAGATCGTGAGCGAGTAGTCCCGCCGCGGATCGAAGTCGGGGAACTGCTCGACGCGGTCGAGTACGTCGCCGACGAGCTTGCGCAGGAACACCCTCGGTGCCACTCCCACCTTGCCGCCGAGCCCGCCGGCGACCGCCTCGCCCAGCAGGCGGAGGTAGTCGTCGTCGACGACGCGCCTGATGCGTTCGGGGTCCGACGCGGCCACGGCGAAGATGTCGCGGACGCGCCTGCCGACCTCGACGAGCCGGTCGAGGTCGAAGCCCACCAGCCGCACCTGCGGCGCGC
>JAKDLE010000032.1 GCA_030453005.1 Pseudonocardia sp.
CGGCGGGCTCGACCTCGCGCTCGTCGTCAACGACGGGCCGGGGCGGGCGGCGGCGGGGGTCTTCACCACCAACCAGGTGCAGGCCGCGCCGGTGCTCTGGTCGCGGCAGGTACTCGACGGCGGTGCCCTGCGAGCGGTCGTCCTCAACTCCGGCGGCGCCAACGCGTGCACCGGCGCCGAGGGCTTCCAGACCACCCACGCCACCGCCGAGAAGGTCGCCGAGGTGCTCGGCCCCGACACAGGCGCGGCGCAGGTCGCGGTCTGCTCCACCGGCCTGATCGGCGAACAGCTCCCGCGCGACGCGGTGCTGGCAGGCGTCGAGAAGGCGGCGGCCGGGCTGGCGGTCGGCGCGGACGCGGGCACCGCGGCCGCCACCGCCGTGCTCACCACCGACTCCCGGGCCAAGCAGGTACTGGTGGCCGACGCGGCGGGTTGGAGCGTCGGGGGCTTCGCGAAGGGAGCGGGCATGCTCGCCCCGGCGATGGCCACGATGCTCGTGGTGCTCACCACCGACGCCGTCGCCGACGCCCGCACCTGCGACGCGGCCCTGCGCGCGGCGGTCGAGCGCACGTTCAACCGCCTCGACGTCGACGGCGGGACGTCCACCAACGACACCGTGCTGCTGCTCGCCTCCGGCGCGTCCCGGGTCGAGGCACCCGCGGCGCAGCTCACGGCCGCGGTCACCGAGGCCTGTGCCGACCTGTGCCGGCAGCTGCAGGACGACGCCGAGGGCGCCACCAAGCGCGTCACCGTCGCGGTGCGCGGCGCCCGCTCCGAGGCCGACGCGCTCGCGGTGGCCCGCACGGTGGCGCAGGACAACCTGGTCAAGACCGCGTTCTTCGGCTCGGACCCCAACTGGGGCCGCATCGCGATGGCCGTCGGGCGCGCACCCGGCGAGGTGGCAGCCGACCGGCTGGGCATCACGATCAACGGTGTCGCGATGTGCCGGGACGGCGTGGCGGCGGGCGACCGGCACCGCGCCGACCTGTCCGGCCCCGACATCCTCGTGGAGATCGGGCTCGGCCTCGGCGACGGCGCCGCGGAGATCCTCACCACCGACCTGTCGCACGCCTACGTGGAGGAGAACAGTGCCTACTCCTCTTGAGGCGCGGCTGGCCCGGGCGGGGGAGAAGGCCGCCATCCTCGCCGAGGCGCTGCCGTGGCTGCAGCGCTTCCACGGCCGGGTCGTGGTGGTCAAGTACGGCGGCAACGCGATGGTCGACGAGGAGCTGAAGCAGGCCTTCGCCCTGGACATGGTGTTCCTGCGGCTCGCCGGCATCCACCCGGTCGTCGTGCACGGCGGCGGCCCGCAGATCAGCTCCATGCTCACGCGGCTGGGGCTGCCCGGGGAGTTCCGCGGCGGCCTGCGCGTCACCACGCCGGAGACGATCGACGTGGTGCGGATGGTGCTCGTCGGCCAGGTCGGGCGCGAGCTCGTCGGGCTGATCAACCAGCACGGCCCCTACGCCGTCGGTCTGTCCGGAGAGGACGCCGGGCTGTTCACCGCGGAGCGGCGCACCGCGCTCGTCGGCGGCGAGGCCGTCGACATCGGGCTGGTCGGCGACGTCGTCGAGGTCAGCCCGGACGCCGTGCTCGACATCGTCCGCGCAGGCCGGATCCCGGTGGTGGCGGGCATCGCGCCCGACGTCGACGGGCAGGTCTACAACATCAACGCAGACAGCGCCGCCGCCGCGCTCGCCGCCGCCCTGGACGCGGCGAAGCTCGTGGTGCTCACCGACGTCGAGGGGCTCTACGCGGACTACCCCGACCCGGAGTCGCTGATCACGGCGCTCACCGCCGCCCAGCTGGAGCCGATGCTCCCGGGCCTGGAGTCCGGCATGGCGCCGAAGATGGAGGCGTGCCTGCGGGCGGTGCGCGGCGGGGTGGGCCAGGCCCACGTGATCGACGGCCGGGTGGCGCACTCGGTCCTGCTGGAGGTGTTCACCCATGAGGGAGTCGGAACGATGGTGATCCCATGAGTACGCATGCCGCGCGGTGGCAGTCGTCGATGATGAACAACTACGGCACCCCGCCGCTCACGCTCGTGCGCGGCAGCGGAGCCGAGGTGTGGGACGCCGACGGCCGCCGCTACCTCGACCTGCTCGGCGGCATCGCCGTCAACGCGCTGGGCCATGCGCACCCCGCCGTGGTCGAGGCCGTCACCGCGCAGGTCTCGACGCTGGGGCACACGTCGAACCTCTACATCACCGAGCCGCCGCTGGCGCTGGCGGAGAAGCTGCTGGAGCTGCTCGGTGCGGACGACGCGAAGGTGCTGTTCTGCAACTCCGGCACCGAGGCCGTCGAGGCCGCGTTCAAGATGGCGCGGCGGACCGGGCGGCCGGGGATGGTCGCCGCTGAGGGGGCCTTCCACGGCCGCACGATGGGCGCGCTGGCCCTCACCGGGCAGCCGGCCAAGCGCACGCCCTTCGAGCCGCTGCCCGCGGGCGTCACCCACGTCCCCTACGGCGACGTCGCGGCGCTCGACGCGGCCGTCGGCACCGACACCGCGGCCGTGTTCCTCGAACCGATCATGGGCGAGGCCGGGGTGATCGTCCCGCCGGAGGGCTACCTGCGGGCCGCACGCGAGATCACCGCGGCCCGGGGCGCGCTGCTCGTCCTCGACGAGGTGCAGACCGGCATCGGCCGCACCGGTGCATGGTTCGCGCACCAGGGCGCGGGCAGTGCTGATGCGCGTTCCGCTGGCGCTACACGCTGGGTGCCCGACGTGATCACGCTGGCCAAGGGCCTGGGTGGCGGTCTGCCGATCGGGGCCTGCATCGGCGTCGGCGCCGCCGGAGCGCTGCTCGAACCGGGCCAGCACGGCACTACGTTCGGCGGCAACCCGGTGTGCTGCGCGGCCGCGCTCGCGGTGCTCACCACCATCGCCGCCGAGGGTCTGCTCGAGCACGTCACGCTCGTCGGGAAGGCGATCGCCACCGGCATCGAGGAGCTGCGCCACCCGTTGGTCCGCGACGTGAGCGGCGCCGGGCTGCACATCGGGGTGGGGCTCGCCGAGCCCGTCTCGGCCGCGGTCGCCACGGCCGCCCGCGACGCGGGCTTCCTGATCAACAACGCGGCGCCCCACCGGCTCCGGCTGGCCCCGCCGCTCGTCCTCACCGAGGCTCAGGCCGGGGAGTTCCTCGCGGCTCTCCCGGGCATCCTGGAGGCTGGCACGTGAGGCACCTGCTGCGCGACGACGACCTCACCCCCGACGAGCAGCGCGAGGTGCTCGACCTCGCCGACGCCATGAAGGCCGACCGGTACGGGCACCGTCCGCTCGCGGGTCCGCGTCCGGTGGCCGTGGTCTTCGACAAGTCCTCCACCCGCACGCGGATCTCCTTCGAGGTCGGCATCTCGCAGCTCGGCGGCACGCCGTTGATCGTCGACGCGCAGACGAGCCAGCTCGGCCGCGGCGAGAGCATCGGCGACACCGCACGGGTGCTGTCCCGCTACGTCGACGCGATCGTCTGGCGCACCGGCGACCAGTCGCGCATCGAGCAGATGGCGGCGGCGGCCACCGTGCCGGTCGTCAACGCCCTCACCGACCAGTTCCATCCCTGCCAGGTGCTCGCCGACCTGCAGACGATCCGCGAGCGCTTCGGCCGCCTCGCCGGGCTCACGCTCACCTACCTGGGCGACGGCGCCAACAACATGGCCCACTCGCTGCTGCTCGGCGGCGCCACCGCAGGCCTGCACGTGCGGGTCTGCGCGCCGGAGGGGTTCACCCCCGACGAGCAGGTGCTGCGTGACGCGAAGGGCCGCGCGGCCGACACCGGCGGCGGCGTCGAGCTGATCGCCGACGCGGCGGCGGCCGTCGAGGGCGCCGAGGTGGTCGTCACCGACACGTGGGTGTCGATGGGGCAGGAGGCAGACGGCCTCGACCGGACCGCGCCGTTCCGCCCGCTGCAGGTCGACGCCGCGCTGCTGGCCCGGGCCGCCGAGGGCGCGATCGTGCTGCACTGCCTGCCCGCGCACCGCGGCGACGAGATCACCGACGAGGTGCTCGACGGCCCGGCGAGCGCGGTGTGGGACGAGGCCGAGAACCGGCTGCACGCACAGAAGGCCCTGCTCACGTGGCTACTGAGCCGATGACCAGGCTCGCACACACCTCCGCGGGCTCGTACACAGGTCCGGACCTGTGTGCGAGCCCCGGAACCTGTGTGCGAGCAGGGCGGAGAGCGCGGTGACCACCGTGTCCGGGAGCCGGTCGCGCGTCTCGCGCCAGGCCCGGATCGTCGAGCTGATCACCCAGCGCCGGGTACACAGCCAGAGCGAGCTGCTGGCCATGCTGGAGACCGACGGGATCGGCACCACGCAGGCCACGCTCTCGCGCGACCTGGACGAGCTGGGCGCGGTCAAGCTCCGCGGGGCCGACGGCGGCACGCCCGTCTACGTCATCCCGGACGACGGGAGCCCGGTGCGCGGGATCGAGGGTGGTACCGCCCGCCTGGCGCGGTTGCTGGGGGACCTGCTCGTGTCCGCGGACGCAAGTGGGAACCTGGCGGTGCTGCGCACGCCGCCCGGCGGTGCGTCCTACCTGGCCAGCGCGTTGGACCGCGCCGCACTGCACGACGTCGTCGGCACCATCGCAGGCGACGACACCCTCGTGGTGGTGGCCCGCGAGCCGCTCACCGGCGCCCAGCTCGTCGCGCTGCTGCGCGAACTCTGACCCCTACACGATCAAGGAGCAACCATCCCGTGAGCAAGGTCCTGACCTCCCTCCCACAGGGTGAGCGCATCGGCATCGCCTTCTCCGGAGGCCTCGACACCTCCGTGGCGGTCGCCTGGATGCGCGAGAGCGGCGGGATCCCGTGCACCTACACCGCCGACCTCGGTCAGTACGACGAGCTCGACGTCTCCGGGGTGCCCGCCCGCGCGAAGGAGTACGGCGCCGAGATCGCCCGCGTGGTCGACATCCGGCCGCAGCTGGTCGAGGAGGGCCTGGCCGCGCTGGCGTGCGGCGCCTTCCACATCCGGTCCGGGGGCCGGACGTACTTCAACACCACGCCGCTGGGCCGTGCCGTCACCGGGACGCTGCTGGTGCGGGCGATGCACGCCGACGACGTCAACATCTGGGGCGACGGCTCGACCTTCAAGGGCAACGACATCGAGCGGTTCTACCGCTACGGCCTGCTGGCCAACCCCGAGCTGCGCATCTACAAGCCGTGGCTCGACGCCGACTTCGTCTCCGAGCTGGGCGGCCGCGACGAGATGAGCAGGTGGCTCACCGCCCGTGGGCTGCCCTACAAGGACGCGGCCGAGAAGGCCTACTCCACCGACGCCAACATCTGGGGTGCCACGCACGAGGCCAAGACGCTGGAGCACCTCGACGTCTCCCTGGAGACCATCGAGCCGATCATGGGGGTCCGGTTCTGGGACCCGTCCGTCGAGATCGATACCGAGGACGTCGCCGTCACCTTCGAGGCCGGGTACCCCGTGGCGATCAACGGCGAGCGGTTCGCCGACCAGGTCGACCTCGTGTGCGCGGCCAACCGGATCGGCGGCCGTCACGGGCTGGGCATGTCCGACCAGATCGAGAACCGGATCATCGAGGCGAAGTCGCGCGGCATCTACGAGGCGCCCGGGATGGCACTGCTCTTCGTCGCCTACGAGCGGCTGCTCAACGCGATCCACAACGAGGACACGGTGGCCAACTACCACCACGAGGGCCGCAAGCTGGGTCGGCTGCTCTACGAGGGGCGCTGGCTGGACCCGCAGGCGCTGATGGTCCGCGAGTCGATCCAGCGGTGGATCGCCTCCCTCGTGACCGGCACCGTCACGCTCCGCCTGCGCCGCGGTGACGACTACACGATGCTCGACACGCGGGGGACCGGCTTCTCCTACCACCCCGACCGGCTGTCGATGGAGCGGGTCGAGAACGCCGCCTTCGGGCCAGGAGACCGGATCGGCCAGCTCACGATGCGCAACCTCGACATCGCCGACTCCCGCGCCAAGCTGGAGGCCTACGCCGGGCAGCCGCACGACCAGGGCACGGTGCTCGTCGAGCACGGCACGCTCTTCGGCGAGCTGCCCTCGGGCGGGTTCGACCGGATCGCGGCGACCCCCGAGGATGCTGCGGCCGCCGAGCGCGAGTCCGAGCGGTCCCTCGACGAGGCGGCCCTGGAAGCGGGCACCGACTGATGGCGGGCTCCGCGCTGTGGGGCGGCCGGTTCGCCTCCGGCCCGGCCGACGCGCTGGCCGCCCTGTCCAAGTCCACCCACTTCGACTGGCGGCTGGCCCCCTACGACGTGCGGGGGTCGATGGCGCACGCCCGGGTGCTCGCCTCCGCGGGCCTGCTCACCGCCGCCGAGCTCACCGGCATGCTCGACGCACTGGCCAAGCTCGGCGCCGACGTCTCCTCGGGTGCCTTCGGGCCTGCTCCCGAGGACGAGGACGTGCACTCCGCCCTGGAACGCGGGCTCATCGAGCGCGCCGGCCCCGAGCTGGGCGGCAAGCTGCGCGCCGGTCGCTCGCGCAACGACCAGGTGGCCACGCTGTTCCGGATGTGGCTGCGCGCCGCGGCCGTGCGGGTCGGGTCGGGCGTGCTCGACGTCGTCGAGGCACTGGTGGCGCAGGCAGGGGCACATCCGGACGCCCCGATGCCCGGGCGCACACACCTGCAGCACGCGCAGCCCGTGCTGCTGGGCCACCACCTCGCGGCCCACGCCCACGCGCTGCTGCGCGACGTCGACCGGCTCCGCGACTGGGACCGGCGCGCCGCCGTCTCGCCCTACGGCTCGGGGGCGCTGGCTGGATCGTCGCTGGGGCTCGACCCCGAGGCCGTCGCGGCGGAGCTGGGCTTCGCCTCGTCGGCCGCCAACTCCATCGACGGCACCGCCTCGCGCGACTTCGCCGCCGAGGCCGCGTTCGTGCTCGCGATGATCGCCGTGGACCTGTCCCGGATCGCCGAGGAGGTGATCGTCTGGGCCACCGCGGAGTTCTCCTACGTCACCCTCGACGACGCGTTCTCCACAGGCAGCTCGATCATGCCGCAGAAGAAGAACCCCGACGTCGCGGAGCTGGCACGGGGCAAGGCCGGGCGCCTGATCGGCAACCTCACCGGGTTGCTGGCCACCCTCAAGGCCATGCCGCTGGCGTACAACCGCGACCTGCAGGAGGACAAGGAGCCGCTGTTCGACTCCGTGGAGCAGCTGGAGCTGCTGCTCCCCGCGGTCGCGGGCATGGTCGCCACGCTCGTGTTCCACACCGACCGGCTCGCCGAGCTGGCGCCTGCCGGCTTCACCCTGGCCACCGACGTCGCCGAGTGGCTCGTCCGCCATGGCGTGCCGTTCCGCACCGCCCACGAGGCGGCGGGCGGCTGCGTGCGTGCGGCGGAGGGGCGCGGGGTCGGGCTCGCCGACCTGTCCGACGCCGAATTCGCCGCCGTCCACCCCGCGCTCACGCCTAGGGTGCGGGAGGTGCTCACCGTGGCGGGCTCGATAGCCTCGCGGGACGCCCGCGGGGGAACCGCGGGGGAGCGCGTCGCCGAGCAGCTCGACGACCTGCGCGCCGCCGCGGCCGCCGCCCGCGACGCACTCTCGACCGGAGGATCCGCATGACTTCGCCCGCTGACCTGGCGCGACCGAACCTGGGCAGGGCCCGCACCGCCTACGAGGAGCTGGTCGCGCAGGGCATGAAGCTCGACCTGACGCGCGGCAAGCCCTCGGCTGCGCAGCTCGACCTCGCCGCCCCGATGCTGGGCCTGCCCGGCGAGCACTACCGCGCCGCCGACGGCACCGACACCCGCAACTACCAGGGCCTGCAGGGTCTGCGGGAGCTTCGGGAGATCTTCTCCGGGGCGCTGCAGGTGCCGGTGGAGCAGCTCATCGCGTTCGGTAACTCCAGCCTGGAGCTCATGCACGACACGCTCGTGCACGCGATGCTCTCGCCGCTGCCGGGCGCCGAGCGCCGCTGGGTCGACGAGGACCGCGTGGTCTTCCTCGCGCCCATCCCCGGGTACGACCGCCACTTCGCGGTGTGCGACCGCCTCGGGATCGAGCTGGTCGCCGTGCCGATGACGCCTGAGGGCCCCGACATGGACGTGGTCGAACGCCTCGCCGCCGACGACCCGTCGATCAAGGGCATCTGGTGCGTCCCGAAGTACGCCAACCCGGACGGCGTCGTCTACTCCGACGACACCACGCGCCGGTTGGCGAGCATGCCCACGGCTGCGCCCGACTTCCGCATCATGTGGGACAACGCCTACGCGGTGCACCACCTCACCGATGAGGCCGTCGAGATCGCCGACGTGCTCGCCCTCGCCGCGGACGCGGGCCACGCCGACCGGCCGTTCGTGTTCGGCTCCACGTCGAAGATCACCCTGGCCGGTGCGGGCGTCGCCTTCCTGGGCGCCTCGGCGACGAACGTGAAGTGGTGGCTGGCGCTCACCGGCAAGCGCACCATCGGCCCGGACAAGGTCAACCACCTGCGCCACGCGATGTTCTTCGGCGACGCCGCCGGGGTCACCGCGCACATGGCGAAGCACCGCGAGCTCATCGCGCCGAAGTTCGCCGCGGTGGAGAGGATCCTCACCGAGCGCTTCGCCGACACCCCGGGTGTGTCCTGGTCCACGCCGAAGGGCGGCTACTTCGTCACGCTCACGGTGCCCGAGGGCACGGCCACGGAGATCGTGCGCCTGGCCAAGGAGGCGGGCATCGCTCTGACGCCCGCAGGCGCCACGCACCCCGGTGGCGAGGACCCGCAGGACGCCGTCATCCGGCTCGCGCCCACGTTCCCGCCGCTCGACGAGGTGGAGAAGGCCATGGCCGGAGTGGCCGTGTGCGTCACGCTGGCGCTCGCCCAGCGGGACTGACGGTTGCCGGGCAAGCCTCGCTGCGACCCGGGACTGCTCGACCGGGAGGACCTGAGCGTCGACGTCGTGGCCGCGGCCGTGCGGCTGCTGGGGTGCACCGTGGAGGCGGACACCCCCGACGGTCGGGTCGCGGTGCGGCTCGTCGAGGTCGAGGCCTACCGCGGGGCCGACGACCCGGCCTCGCACAGCTTCCGGGGCCGTACCGCCCGCAACGCCGTCATGTTCGGCCCGGCCGGGCATCTCTACGTCTACTTCGTCTACGGCATGCACTTCTGCGCCAACGTCAGCTGTCTCGACGACGGTGAGCCGGGAGGCGTCCTGCTGCGGGCGGGCGAGGTCGTGTCGGACCTCGCGGTGGCCAGGGCCCGCCGCCCCACGGCCCGGCGCGACGCCGACCTCGCGCGCGGGCCGGCACGGCTGGCGTCGCTGCTAGGGCTCACCCGCGACCGCAACGGGGTCGACGTGACGACGGCCGCATCGCCGGTGCGCCTGCGCTCCGGCCCCCCGGTGCCCGCCGACCGGGTCCGCACCGGCCCGCGGGTCGGGGTGGCGGCCGCGCGCGACGTGCCGTGGCGGTTCTGGATCGACGGATCGCCCGCGGTGAGCGCGTACCGGCCGGGTCGGGTGCGCCCCGGGGCCCGGTAGCCGCCTGCGGGAGGATGACGCCGTGAGAACGGACATCCCCAGCAGCGACAGACCCGGCGGCGACATCCTCGGGGAACTGGAGTGGCGCGGCCTGATCGCGCAGAGCACCGACCGCGAGGCGCTGCGGCGCGACCTCGACGACGGCGTGCTG
Source organism: Pseudonocardia sp. (assembly GCA_030453005.1). GTDB lineage: Bacteria > Actinomycetota > Actinomycetes > Mycobacteriales > Pseudonocardiaceae > Pseudonocardia. Next base: position 9,609 of record JAKDLE010000032.1, read on the forward strand.
ACGCTGTACGCCGGGTTCGACCCCACCGGCCCCAGCCTGCACGCCGGGCACCTCGTGCCGCTGCTCACGTTGCGCCGCTTCCAGCAGGCCGGAGCCCGACCGATCGTGCTGGCCGGCGGGGCCACGGGCCTGATCGGCGACCCGCGCGACGTCGGGGAACGCTCGCTGAACAGCGCGGAGACGGTGCTCGGCTGGGGTGACCGCATCAGGGGGCAGCTCGAGCGCTTCGTCGACTTCGACGACGGTCCGACGGGTGCGCTCGTCGCCAACAACCTGGACTGGACGGGCGGCCAGTCGGCGCTGGAGTTCCTCCGTGACGTCGGGAAGCACTTCTCGGTGAACGTGATGCTCGCGCGTGAGACGGTGAAGCGTCGCTTGGCCACCGACGGCATGTCCTACACCGAGTTCAGCTACCTGCTGCTGCAGAGCCAGGACTACCTGCACCTGTTCCGCGAGCACGGCTGCCGGCTCCAGGTGGGCGGGTCGGACCAGTGGGGCAACATCATCGGCGGGGTCGAGCTGATCAGACGCGTCGAGGGGGCCGCCGCGCACGCCCTCACGACCCCGCTGGTCACCGACGCCGATGGCCGCAAGTTCGGGAAGTCCACCGGCGGCGGCAACATCTGGCTCGACCCGGAGATGACCTCGCCGTACGCCTGGTACCAGTACTTCGTGAACGTCGCGGACACCGACGTCGGTCGCTACCTGCGACTGTTCACATTCTTGCCGCGCGAGGAGATCGAGGCGCTGGAGGCCGACATCGCCGAGAGGCCCCACCTCCGCGCCGGGCAGCGGGCACTCGCGGGCGAGCTCACCACGCTGGTGCACGGACGTCGCCAGACCGACCAGGTGGTGGCGGCGAGCGGCGCGCTGTTCGGTCGCGGCGAGCTCGGCGACCTCGACCCGGCCACGCTCGACGGTGCGCTGCGCGAGGTGCCGCACGCCGACGTGTCACCGGCCGAGCAGCCGACGATCATCGACCTGCTGGTCACCACGGGCCTCAGCGACAGCCGCGGCGCGGCGCGGCGCGCGGTCGCCGAGGGCGGGGCGTACGTGAACAACGCCAAGGTACTCGACGAGCAGTGGACGCCGCGGGAGAGCGACCTGCTCCCCGGGCGCTGGCTCGTCGTCCGCCGCGGGAAGCGCAACCTCGCAGGCGTGCGCGTCGCGGGCGTCCAATAACGGCTCTGACCTGCGGCGACGCGGCAAACCGACCCCCGGTTGTCGGGCCCGATACGGACCTGTGTAACTTTCTCCAAGTCGCCACGGCGGGCAGCACGACAGACCGGGACGAAAATCTTCGGCCCAGAGTCAGCCCGCGGAACGGCGGCCAACCCCGTAGGGTCCCGAACCGACAGGTCCGGCTCTACAACGTGGGCCTGGCGGGGCTTGACTCCGCGAACAGGACCATGTAGGTTAGAAGAATTGCCCCGGATCCGGTCCGCGAGGATCGTGAAGGTGTGCGGGTGTCTTTTGAGAACTCAACAGTGTGTCGAACGGTATCTTTATTGATACGGAATCATGAATTGGTTTTATGCCAGTTTGTTCTGCCTGCGGCTTCGGCTGCGGGAGCTTTTGGTTGGGTTTTCAACCTCTTTTTTTGTTGGAGAGTTTGATCCTGGCTCAGGACGAACGCTGGCGGCGTGCTTAACACATGCAAGTCGAGCGGTAAGGCCCTTTCGGGGGTACACGAGCGGCGAACGGGTGAGTAACACGTGGGTGACCTGCCCTCAGCTCTGGGATAAGCCCGGGAAACTGGGTCTAATACCGGATATTCTCTTCTCCTCGCATGGGGGGTTGTGGAAAGTCCTGGGCTTTATTGTCTGGGTTCGGCTGGGGATGGGCCCGCGGCCTATCAGCTTGTTGGTGGGGTGATGGCCTACCAAGGCGACGACGGGTAGCCGGCCTGAGAGGGCGACCGGCCACACTGGGACTGAGACACGGCCCAGACTCCTACGGGAGGCAGCAGTGGGGAATATTGCGCAATGGGCGGAAGCCTGACGCAGCGACGCCGCGTGGGGGATGACGGCCTTCGGGTTGTAAACCTCTTTCGACCTTGACGAAGGCTTCTGGGTTAATGTCTGGGGGTTGACGGTAGGGGTAGAAGAAGCACCGGCCAACTACGTGCCAGCAGCCGCGGTAATACGTAGGGTGCGA
>JAKDLE010000556.1 GCA_030453005.1 Pseudonocardia sp.
TCGGCCCCCGCCCACGACGGCCGACCCCATCGCGCCCGGCTCTCGCCACCAGCGCCCAGGTGTCAATCCATGACAGCCACTCCGACGCGGATCACCTCCGCGGCGTCGACGAGCAGTGCCTCGGCAGCGGTGTGAGCGGTGGCCGTGAGGAAGGCGTCGATCAGACGATTGCCTACGGCGTATCCGGCGCCGGTCGGCAGTCCGACGGGCGTGCCGCCGAACCGTGCGGCCGCCGCATCGCCGTGCACGTAGGCGGCGAAGTTCTGCATCCCGGTGACGCCGAGCCCGGCCACGACCCTCCGGTACACGGCGTCGTCGTGCAGCGACGGCAGCCCGATGCGGGTGTAGCCGAGGTCGCCGTACAGCTGTCGGGCGAACGCGTCGGCGAGGCCCTCGCCCACCACCTGCTCGCCGACGGTCACCGTGGCCGGGTCCCACATCACGTTGCTGTAGCGCAGGTTGTGGTTCAGCTCGTGCACGGCCGTCGCCTCCAGACGTGCGAGGTTCTCTGGACTGGGCCAGAAGTTCAGCCACAGGTATCCGCCGACGGAACCGTTCGCGATCACCCCCAGGTTCACGTTCATGAAGTGCGCGTCGGAGGAGTCTCCGAGCACGATCAGGACCTGGATGTCCGGCACGACGATCCTCGGCGTCGCGTCGAGTTGCACGGCGAGCGCCGCCTGCAGCGCGACGTCGATCCGCTCCCACGCGCCCACCCCGTGCAACACGTCGAGCGCCGGTAGTGCTCGCTCGTCGTCGCGGTCGACGCGGAACCCGCTGCCGCCGTGGTGCATCGCGACGAGGTCGACCTCGCCGGGGAAGTACCGGTACATGCCCGCGACGGGCTCCAGCATCGCGCGCAGGAGCGGGGGCCGGTCGGCGAGCGGGGCGGACAGGATGTCGCGCATCGCGGTGTAGCTGTCGATCACGTCGATGGTCATGTCACGGACGGTAGGCATTGACGTGACGTCAACCGCAAGCTCGTTCGCCTGTTCCGGGCGGGCAAGGCAGGATGAGGTATGACCTCCTCCCCGACGACAGAGCTGCGGTCAGGACTGGACCTGCAGTGGGTCGACCCCTCCATCCGCCCGCAGGACGACCTCTTCGGGCACGTCAACGGCCGTTGGCTGGCCACCCACGAGATCCCCGAGGACCGCTCCCAGGACGGCGCGTTCCGCGTACTGCGCGACCGCGCCGAGGACGACGTGCGCACCATCGTCGAACAGGCGCGCGGGGAGGCGGGCGACGACGCCCGCCGCATCGCCGACCTGTACGCGTCGTTCATGGACACCGCGCGCGTCGAGGCCGCGGGCGTCGAGCCGCTGCGGCCGCTGCTCGACGAGGTGGCCGCCGCCGGTGACCGCGCCGCGCTCGCCGCCGTGCTGGGCCGTCGCCAACGTGAGGGGCTCGCCGCGCTGTTCGGGGCGTTCGTCTCCACCGACGCGAAGGACTCCACGCGCTACCTCCCGCACCTGTCGCAGTCCGGGTTGGGGCTGCCCGACGAGTCCTACTACCGCGAGGACGGGTACGCGGAGATCCGCACGGCCTACGTCGAGCACCTGGCGCGGCTCGCCGAGCTGGTCGGGCTGCCGGACGGCACCGCCGACACGGTCATGGAGCTGGAGACGGCGCTCGCCGCGGAGTCGTGGGACCGCGTCATCAACCGCGACGCGGAGAAGACCTACACACTGATGACGCTCGCGCAGCTGCGTGAGCATGCCCCCGAGTTCGACTGGGCGCCCTTCCTCGGCGCCCTCGGGGTGCCCGACGGCGCGTTCGACGAGGTCGTGGTGCGGCAGCCGAGCTTCGTGGCCGCCGCGGCGACGCTGTGGGCGGCGCGCCCGCTCGGGCAGTGGCAGGCGTGGCTGGCGATCCACACCACGTCGGGGTGCGCGGAGTACCTGAACGACGCGGTCGTCGAGGAGGACTTCGCGTTCCACGGCCGCACCCTGTCGGGCACCCCGGCGCTGCGGGAGCGGTGGAAGCGCGGGGTGTCGCTGGTGGAGGGCGCGCTGGGCGAGGCCGTCGGGCAGCTCTACGTGGAGCGGCACTTCCCGGCGGCGTCGAAGGAGCGGATGGTCACGCTCGTCGCGAACCTCGTGGAGGCCTACCGGCAGTCCATCTCCGAGCTGGACTGGATGAGCGAGGCCACCCGCGGGCGCGCGCTGGCCAAGCTGGAGCTGTTCACCCCGAAGATCGGCTACCCGGACTCGTGGAAGGACTACTCCGCGCTGGAGGTCCACGCCGACGACCTGCTGGGCAACGTGCGCCGGGCCGGGACGTGGGGCACCGACTTCCAACTCGCGAAGATCGGTCGACCCGTCGACCACGACGAGTGGCTGATGACCCCGCAGACCGTCAACGCCTACTACCACCCCCGGATGAACGAGATCGTCTTCCCGGCCGCGATCCTGCAGCCCCCGTTCTTCGACGCCGAGGCCGACGACGCCGCGAACTACGGCGGGATCGGCGCCGTCATCGGCCACGAGATCGGGCACGGCTTCGACGACCAGGGCTCCAAGTACGACGGCGACGGCAACATGACCGACTGGTGGACCCCCGAGGACCGCACCGAGTTCGACCGCCGCTCGTCGGCGCTGATCGCGCAGTACGACGGGCTCGCGCCGCGGGGCCTGCCCGAGCACAAGGTCAACGGGGCGCTCACCGTCGGGGAGAACATCGGCGACCTCGGCGGCCTCACCATCGCGCTGCGCGCCTACCGGATCGCCACCGAGGGCACCGAGCCGCCGGTGCTCGACGGCCTCCCGGGCGTCACGCGGGTGCTGTTCGGTTGGGCGCAGGTGTGGCGGGCGGTCACCCGCGACGCCGAGGCCGTGCGTCGCCTCGCCATCGACCCGCACTCGCCGCCGGACCTGCGCTGCAACGCCGTGGTCACCAACCTCGACGCGTTCCACGAGGCGTTCGACGTGCGGGAGGGCGACGCCCTGTTCACCGAGCCCGGTCGCCGCGTGCGCATCTGGTGAGCACGGCGAAGCCGGGCGCCTTCCTCGCGAGAGAGGCGCCCGGCTTCGTGGACGGGCGGGTCAGCGCGAGACCGCGTCGGCCCTCCTGCGCGCGTCCTGCGCGGCGCCCTCGGCCTGGTGCGCCAGCTCGGCGCCCACCGCCGCGGCCCGCACCGCGAC
>JAKDLE010000557.1 GCA_030453005.1 Pseudonocardia sp.
CATCGCCGGCCGCTTCATCGGCCGGTTCAGCAAGGTGCGGAACTGACCACGCCGAGCACACGGCATACGCCCTGAATTTCGGAACGAAAGAGAAGCGAAACCTCATGGCCAAGCGCATTGACGTCAAGGACCTCGACATCTACTACGGCGAGTTCAAAGCCGTCGAAGGGGTCTCCCTCACCGTCGAACCCCGCTCCGTCACCGCCTTCATCGGCCCGTCCGGCTGCGGCAAGTCGACCCTCCTGCGCACGCTCAACCGGATGCACGAGGTCGTGCCCGGCGGCCGGGTCGAGGCCGGTGTCCGTGCGCGGCCCGGCGGGCACGGCACGGGAACCGCGGCGGTGCTGGAGGAACAACCCGGTCCCGAGCGCGAGCAGCGCCACGGCGGCGACGGCGATCAGCAGCGCAGGCAGCATGGTCATCGGTCTCCTCCGCCGTCGGCCGATGAACCGTCCATGATCACGCGCAGCACGGGCCCTCCCCGGGTCGGAGCACCGATAGGGCCCCGCCGAGACGCGCGCCGCGGGGCACCCGGGCCGGATCGGCCCGCGGTGCAACTTAGCATTCCTCCGATCACACACCGTGATATCACGCGGGTGGTTGTGCGACGGGATGTCGGGGAACGGGAGAGCGTGGACGACGAACTGGACGAGCTGGCGGCGGCGCACGGCGTGGCCACCGGATACCGTGACGGCGACCGCCGTCCGGTCACCATCGACGCCGACGTCGTCGTGCGGGTGCTGGGCCTGCTCGACGTCGACGCGACCACCGCGGGGGCCCGGCGTGAGGCGTTGACCGCGGCACGGGAGCGGGCGGCGGCGGGTCGGCTGCCCGGCACCATCGCGGTGCGCACCGACCGGTCGCGGGCCCTGCCCGGCCCGGGCGTGCTGGTCGGTCCCGACGGCGGGCGGCGCGAGGTCACCGAGATCCCCAGCGGCCTGGAACCCGGCTGGTACCGGCTGGAACGCGATGCGGGTGACGTCACCGTGGTCGTCGCCCCGCCGTCGCTGCCCGACCCGGAGCGCTCGTGGGGATGGATGCTGCAGCTCTACGCGATGCACTCGGCGCAGTCGTGGGGCATCGGCGACCTCGGCGACCTGCGCGGCTTCGTCGACTGGACCGGGCGCGAGCACGGGGCGCGCGCGGTGCTGCTCAACCCGTTGCACGCGTTCACCCCGGTGCCGCCGGTGCAGCCCTCGCCGTACACGCCGTCGAGCCGCCGCTTCGGCACGCCGCTGGCTCTGCGGATCACCGACCTCGGCGCCTACGTCCGGGCCGACCCCGCCACCCGGGTCGAGGTGGATGCGCTGCGGCCCGAGACGACCGACCGAATCGAGCACGACCGCGTGTGGGCCGCGAAACGCTCTGCGTTGGAGCTCCTCTGGCGTGCCGAGGGTCGGCCCGCCCCGGCGGTGGCGCCCGACCTGGCCGAGTTCGCGTCGTTCTGTGCGCTCGCCGAGCGGTTCGGCGCGCGGTGGAGCCGGTGGCCGGAGGACCTGCGGCACCCGGGCGCGCGGGGTGTGGCGTCGGTGTGTGCAGAGCTAGCGCCGAGGGTCGCCTTCCACACGTGGGTGCAGGTGCAGGTGCAGGACCAGCTCGCGGCCGTGCGCGGCACCGCCCATGAGGCGGGCGTGCGGGTGGTGCACGACCTCGCGGTGGGTTGCGACCCGGAGGGCGCCGACGGGTGGGCGTTGCAGGACGTCCTCGCCATGGGCGTGCGGGTGGGGGCGCCGCCGGACGCGTTCAGTCAGCAGGGCCAGGACTGGGGGCTGCCGCCGTGGCGCCCCGACCGCCTCGACGCCACCGGCTACGCCGCGTACCGCGACCTGCTCCGGGCGCTGCTCCGCCAGGCCGACGGGCTGCGCATCGACCACGTCGCCGGATTGTGGCGGCTGTGGTGGGTGCCGCCGGGCTGGTCGGCCGACCGCGGCACCTACGTGCACTACGACGCCGAGGTGATGCTCGCGATCCTCACCCTGGAGGCGCACCGCGCGGGGGCACTGGTGATCGGCGAGGACCTGGGCACCGTGGAGCCCGAGGTCACCGAGGGCCTCGTGGAGCGGCACATGCTCGGCTCGTCGGTGCTGTGGTTCACCCGTGACCTCGACGCCGGGGGCGACGCCGAGCCGCTGCTGCCGCCGGACCGCTGGCCCGAGGACTCCGTCGCCACCGTCTCCACCCACGACCTGCCGACGGCGATGGGCTTCCTGCGCGGCGAGCACGTGCGGGCCCGCGCGGAGCTGGGGCTGCTCGACGACGTCGCGGGCGAGGAGGCCAAGGCGGCGGCGGAGCGCGCGGAGCTGGTGGAGCTGTTGCGCACCCAGGGTCTGGTCACCGGCGCGGACGCGGACGATGAAGAGCTCGTGGTCGCGATGCACGCACTCCTCGCGTCGACGCGCTCCCGGCTCGCGCTCGTCTCGCCCTACGACGTCATCGGCGAGACCCGCCAGCCCAACCTGCCCGGCACCGTCGACGAGTACCCGAACTGGCGGCTGCCGCTGCCCGTGTCGTACGAGCAGCTGCGCGAGGACCCGCGGGTGCGCGCCGTGGTCGCGGCGATGGCGGAGCGCCGTGGCTGACCCGAAGGCCCGCCTGTCGTTCGCCCCGTAGGCCTCGCCCCCACCGCGTCGATCAAGGGCCGGAGGTCGCCAGTGGATCTCTGCGAGCGACCTCGACGCCTTGATCGACGGAGTAGGCCGGAACGCCGGTCGCGCCGACGACGCCGGTGCGCCATCATCGGCGGCGTGGAGTCGACCCGACTGGACCGCTGGCTGTGGGCGGTGCGACTGACCAAGACGCGCCCGGACGCGGCCGCCGCCTGCCGCGGCGGGCACGTGCGGGTCAACGACCGTCCGGCGAAGCCCGCCACCCCGGTGCAGCCGGGGGACGAGGTGCGGGCGCGCCTGCACGACGTCACCCGCATCGTGGAGGTGACGCGGGTGATCCAGAAGCGGGTGGGCGCCGTCGACGCCGCCACGTGCTTCGTCGACCACACGCCCACTCCGCCACCCGAGGCCCTGATCCCGGTGGCCCGACGCGAACGGGGCGCGGGGCGCCCGACCAAGCGCGAACGGCGCGTCCTCGACGAGTTCCGCACCGGCGGCCGCTGAGCTGAGCCTGCAGACCGAACCGCCCCCGG
>JAKDLE010000558.1 GCA_030453005.1 Pseudonocardia sp.
GCACAGCACGAGTCCTTTCGCGTTTCCGGTGGGGCGCAGGAACCGAGGCGGTCGGATCGAAATTCGTTGACCCTACGGTGGTCGAACGCATTCCCCGGGGTCGGGGTCCGCTCTGCGACTACCTAAATATAGCTCTGCCCGAACCACTCCTCAACACCTTTCCGGATATCATTTCAAGACTCTTTCCGGCCCCGTTCCACCCGTGCCGGTCCACCAACGGCGAAAGTGAATAGCCTGCGCCCGCCGGCCGCGAATGGAGGGAACGCGTCGCGGGACGAAGAGCCCAGGGACTACGCACGAGAAAGTCAATAAAGAAGATGATTGATTGAGGAGTAGAACAAACAATGGGAAAGGAGAGGCAGTAAGTGGAGTAGGAGGTTGATAGAGATAAGAGTAGGAGGATTGGAGGGTGCGGCCGATGTGTAGATGCTCCCGCTGGGGGACGAGTCTGGGAGACCAGGTGATCCCTCCGTGGCGCCCTGACCGGCGCGAGGTCCGCCGACGGGAGGATCCGCTCTGGGCTGCACCACGAGTGGATCCCCGAGTGGATCCCCGGGGTGCACCCCCGGGAGCGGCTACGGAGAGCCGTTCCGACCGCGCTCGGTGGTCACCATGCGTCCACTCGCGTCGAGCACGAGGACCAGCACGCTGCTCTGTTCGGGTGAACCTCTCCCGTTCGCCCTCGGTGGCGCGCCGCGCCGGGGACGGTGATCCGTCCGGGCTACGCGATCGACGACCGCTCCGCCCGGCACGGGAGCACCACGAAGGGACGGCGGGGGGCCGAGAGGCGGAGGAACGATGGAACGCGACGACCAATTTTTCCTGCGGCACGTGCAGAACGTCAAGCACATCTTCTGCGACAAGTGGACGATAGCGGTGATGGTGGCGCTGGCCCGCGGCCCCATGCGCAGGTCGGAGATCTTCGCGACGGTCGGGTCCTACTCGATCGACGAGGACTGGCCGGGAAAGGCGACGGTCCTGCACGACAGCATCCTGAGCAAGACCCTGCGCAAGATGGTCGCCGAACGACTCGTCACCCGCCAGGAGCTCCCCGACACCTTTCCCCGGCACGTGCGGTACGCGTTGCGGCCCGAGGCGGTGAACTTCCTCGAGAGGGTGCGTCAGGTGGTGGACTGGTCGGAACACAACGCGCACGTGGTGGCGAGTGCCCAGGAGTTCCACCGCCTCAACAGCGAGGATCCGGACGACTTCGACCACGGGCTGTACGAGCTGCCCGCCAGCGGCTGACCGTCGGGTAGTGCCGGGCCGGCGTGTTGGGCCCGGGCTCAGCCGGTACGGGCCGCGGTGCCGGCGGCCACACCGTCGTGGTCGGTGCCCGGGGCACCACCGCGCCGCTGGAGGCTGTGGGCGAGGTCGATCGTCTCGGGGTGCGGCTGGTCGCCGATCTCGCCGAGCCGGGCGGTGAGCAGCGCCAGCGTCCGGGAGATGGCGTCGGGCCGGTCGAGTCTGCTCTGCAGGCGCATGATGTCGCGGTAGATCAGCTCGTTGAGCGGGTCGAAGGCCCGCGCGATCTCGAGGAGGTCGAGGGTCCGCTGCGGGTCGCGCGGGACGAGCGCCCGCGCGAGCGACGCCGCGGAGTCGATGGCGTCGCGCCGGACCGCCTCGCGGGCCGTCTCGACCCACGGGTAGGGCGTCCCCTCGGCGAGTTCACCACCGTAGGCGTCGACGACGAGCTGGTCGGCGTCGGTGCGCTCCTCGTCGGTGCCCGCGGCACGGCGGGCGATGACCGCGGCGTCGAAGCGCCAGTAGTCGACCTCCACCAGGTCGGGGTCCAGGGCGAAGCGCCCGTCGGCGTTGCGGACGATGTCGCCGACCTCGCCGCCGGTGACCTGGGTGAGGGTCTGGCGCAGCCGGGTCAGCGCGGTGTTCAGCGAGTTGGTGATGCGCCCGAGGGCGCTGTCGGGCCACAGCGCGGCGGACACCGCCTCACGGGCCGCACCGTCCGGGTGCAGGGCGAGGTGGACGAGCAGCTCCCGCGCCCGGGGTTGCAGGCGTCCGGTGATCTCCACCGCCTCGACGGGCCGGTCGTCGCCGTGATCGGGCGAGCCGGTACCGGGGTGCCACAGCACCCGGGGCGGCCCGAGGACCACGAGCCGGATCGGACGGACGCCGACCTCGGCCGGTCCGCCCACGGGGTCGCGCTCGGCTGGTGACGCCGGTACCGCCCGCGCCTGACCGGAAACCGCGGCGGCCCGTTCGTCGCCGGCGTCCGGCCCGACCTCGAGCGGGGTCTCCGCGGTCGCACCGGTCGTGTCCGGGCTCTCTGCGGGCGGGGAGCCGTCCGGGGTGCCCGCGGCGGTCGCGGCCTCGTGCAGCAGCTCGACGATCCGTCCGGCGGCGTCCCGGTCGAGGGTGAGCAGGCGGTGGCCGCGCAGCGCGGCGCACGGGCCCGGTCCGGTGGCGGTGACGACGCCGTCGTCCCGGACGTGCAGGGTGCTGCCGGAGCGCCACTGGCCCAGCAGCAGCGCCGTGACGCCGACCTGGGAGCCGTTGTCGAGGACCGCCTGCAGTCGCGCGTCCTCGCCGTCGGGGCGGGCGACCAGGACGAGCACCGGCAGGCCGTCGACCGTCGGGTGCGTCGCGCGGGCGATGACCTCGTCCTCCAGCGCGTCGACCGCGTCGTCGAGGGTGTCGTGCACCTGCACCGAGCCGGGAAGGTTGTCCACCGGGCCGAGGACCGTCGCGAGGTCGTCGCGCGGCACGAGGAGACGGACCGCCGGGCGCACACCGTCGGGGTCCTCGTGGTCGTCCGAGCCGCCGGCGAGCAGGGTCAGCAGCAGCGCCCGCAGCGCGTCGAGGGCGCCCGGGCCGGTGAGGCCGAGGCCGCGCGTGCCCGCGGCGGCCAGGGCGATCCGCTGCGCGTCCTCGCCCACCGTCGGTTCCTCAGCCGCAGACGGGCTGCGGCCCGTGCCCGGGAGCCGGTCGTCCTCGTCGCGGCCGGGTTCACCGTCGTCGGGCCAGGGACCCGCCTCCGGGTCGGGTTCGTCGGGACCCGGTCGGTCGTCGCCCCGGAGGTGGGCCAGCCGCAGCTCGTAGACGACCGGGGCGGCGGGGAGGTCGTCGCGCCGTCCGCTACCGGGGCGGTAGCCGCGCCGGCGCCGGCGCCGGACCGT
>JAKDLE010000559.1 GCA_030453005.1 Pseudonocardia sp.
GGCTGCTCGTGGCCGAGCCAGAGCGCGATGATCGTGACGTCGGTGCCGGCCTCCAGGAGCCGCATGGCCGCCGAGTGCCGCAGGGTATGCATCCCGACGCGTTTGGCGCGCAGCGACGGGCAACTCTGCCGTGCGGCCGCGAGGTGCCGGGCAAGACGGTGCTCGACCGCGTCGCGGCTCATACGGGTCCCGGTGCGGGTGGGGAACGCTGGGTCTGTCGGGGCGCCGCGACGTTCGCGGAGCCAGACTCGTAGCACTGCGACGGTGTGGGGCGTCAGCGGTGTCGCGCGTTCCTTGCGGCCTTTGCCCAGGCAGTGCACGTAGGCGCCAGCATCGAGGTGGACATCGGCGATGCACAGTCCGGTCAGCTCGGAGATTCGTAGCCCGCTCTGGGCGGCCAGGACCAGCATGGCGTGATCGCGTCGTCCGGCCCAGGTGGCCCGATCCGGTGCGGCCAGCAGCGCGTCGACCTCGTCCTCGGTCAGCCAGATGACCAGGTTGCGGTCGCAGCGTTTGGTCGGGATCGCCAGCACCCGCTGGATCGTCGCGGCGTGCTCGGGGTGTCGCAGCGCGGCGTAGCCGAACAGGGAGTGGACCGCGGCGAGCCGGTTGTTGCGGGTGCGGACCTGGTTGCCCCGTTCGTGTTCGAGGTGGTCCAGGAACGCGGCGACCAGCGGCGCGTCGACATCGGCGATGTCCAACTCGCTGGGCTGCTTGCCGGTGCGGTCGGTGGCGAAGCCGAGCAGCAGCCGGAACGTGTCTCGGTAGCCGGCGATCGTGTTGGCGCTGGCGCCGAGCTGGTTGATGAGCCGGTCGGTGAAGAACGACTGCAGCAGCGGCGCGAGGGCACTCATGACCGGCTCCCGGACCGGCGCTCCAGCCCGGCCGCGGCCAGCTGCATCAGTTCTGGGACGGCGGAGAAGTACCAGTAGGTACTGGCCGGGCTGATGTGGCCCAGATAGGTCGAGAGCACCGGAAGACGAGCTGCGATGTCGGTGCCGTCGCGCTGCCAATCGATGAGGGTGTTCACCACCAGGCTGTGTCTCAGGTCGTGGATTCTGGGCCGGTCCCCGGCCGCCGTGGGCAACCCGGCCGAATCGAGCAGAGAGGAGAACGTGGCATGCACGGAGCTGTGCGCCAGCCCGGTGCCGACGCTGGCGATGAAGAACGACTCGGTTCGCGGCTGCGGACACAACCTGTCTCGGCGTGCGGCATAGCCGCGCAGCGCCTTCGTGGCGCTGGGGTGCAGCGGCACCAGCCGGTCGCGGTCGAACTTGGTATGCCGGATCCGTATCACCCCCTCGGTGAGGTCGACGTCGCCGCGTAGGAGGCGGCGCGCCTCGCCGATACGCATGCCGCTGACCGCGAGCAATCCGAGCAACGTCTCGTAGGTCGCCGCCCGCAACGGCGGGCGCAGCCGGCCAGCGGCCGCCAGCAGTCGCCCGATCTCCTGGGGCGAATAGATGTAGGGCGTGCGCCGCTGCTGCTTGCCGAACAGGCCAGTCGGCGGGATCTGTGTCGCCGGGTCGATCGTGGCCAGGTAGCGGGCGAACCCGCGCACCGCGCCGAGCCGGTGAGAGAGCGTGACCGGCTGCGCGCCGACGGACAGCCGCGTCCAGGCGACCGCCGCCTCCACGGTGACAGTTTCGAGTCCGGCCGCGTCGAGGTAGGCGACGAACTGGGGCAGCACCTGGCCCTCGAAATTCAGCTTGAAGCCCAGCGCTCGACGCAGCCGCAGGTAGTCCTGCACGTGGGCGGCCAGCACGGCGCTCATCGCGTGCCTCCGACCGGCCAGGACCGTGCCACGGTCCGCAGATGGTCGATATCGACACGGGCGTAGATGCTGGTGCTGGTGGCATCGGCGTGGCGAAGAACCTGCCCGATCTGGCCCAATGGCACCCCGGCGGCGACCATGTCGCAGGCCAATCCATGTCGCAGTCGGTGGGGCCCGAACGGGGTCAAGTCGGCGCGGATGCTCGCCCGGCGCACCAGGCATCCGATCGCCTCGCGCGTCAGGCCAGCCCGGGGTGCGATGCTGCGCACGAACACCTCCCGCAGCGCCACCTCGGGTGGGCGGGCGTGTCGCAGGTAGGCGGCGATCGCCTCACCGACCTCGGCCGGCAACGGCAGCAGGTCCAAGCGTGCTGCCTTGCCGCGAACAATGATCGTTCCGGCGCGCCAGTCGATGTCCTCCAGCCGTAGCGCGGCCACCTCGCGGGCGCGCAACCCCAGCCGCATCAGCAACAGGATCACCGCGTAGTCACGACGCCCGGCCGCGGTGCGCCGATCGCATGCCTTCAGCAACGCCCGGGCATCGGCCGTGCTAATGCCTTGGGGCAGGACCGAGCGCCGGCGTCCGGTCACCGGCAACGACGCCGCGGACAGGTCGGTCTCGATCAGGCCGGCCAGGTGGCAGTAGCGCAGGAAGGATCGCAGCGCGACCACGAAGAACTGCGCCGAACCGGCCGAGAGGGTCTCGGCCTCGCCCAACACCGCCCGGGTGACCACCGCGGTGTCCACCGCCCGCAGGTCCGCGCCGTGACCATGCCCGTCCAGGAACCGCCGGGCTCGTAGTACGTACGCCGACGTCGTCGAAGCCGCCAACCCACGCTCACCGAGCAGGAACCGCGCGTACCCGTCGAGCAACGCCTCGACCCTCGAGACCGGGGGATCCGGTTCGTTCAATGGTGCGCCTGCAGCGGCGAGGACCTCCAGCAACGGCGCCAAGCTGGCCCGGGTGCAGAACGCCGCATAGCCGTTGCTGCGTCGCTGGCCCAGGTACTCCTCGACCCGCGCCACGCTCAGCTCCGCCACCGCGAGCTGCCGGGCTGCCATCCACTTGCTCAGGTGAGTCATCACCTGCAGATGCGCCACCCTCGTCAACGGCGCATAGCCACGCTCAGCGAGCAACCTCCTGAACTGCCCCGCGTACGGCTCCAGCGGGCCAACCACCCGCACCGTGATGACCTTGCTCTTCGGCTTGGACATCCTGACCTCCTCCACCTCTGGTAATCGGTGGAAGAAGCCTCAACCCAGCCGCAGGATTATGCCGACCTGACCGCCGCGGACCCCCTGTCCGGCAAGGCCATCGGAGTCGAGGTCGGCATAATCCTGAGGTCGGCATAATCCGA
>JAKDLE010000033.1 GCA_030453005.1 Pseudonocardia sp.
TCACCTCGGGGGTGAGCCCTTTCATGACCAAACGCAACTGGAGCCGTCGCGACTTCATGCGACGCAGCGCCGGGGCCGCGGCCCTCGGCGGGCCCGTGCTCCTGTCGGCCTGCTCGGAGGCTCGACCCAGGCGACGGCCCTGAGCCTGCCACGGTCGTGGGTCTGGACCGGTGTTGGTGCTGCCGCAGGCGATCCCGCGGGTGCTGCCCGCACTCGGCAACCACGTGATCTCGATGTTCAAGGAGACGCCGCTGCTGATCGCCATCAGCGTGCTCGACATCGTCGGCCAGGCTCAGCTGGTCGGCGGATACTCGTTCCGCTACGTCGAGGCGTACACCCTCGCCGGGCTGCTGTTCCTGCTGCTGAGCTAACCCGCATCCCTCGCGGTCCGACGATTGGAGCGCCGTGTCGGCGTCGTGCGAGAAGTCCGAGAGCCCCGAGTCCGAGATCTCCGAACCATGATCGTGTTCGACGGGGTCGAGAAGCGGTTCGGCGACAACGTCGTGCTCTCCGACCTCGACTTCACCGTCGCCCCCGGCGAGCACGTGACGCTGATCGGGCCGTCCGGCTCGGGCAAGACGACGATCCTGCGGCTGCTGATGTGCCTGGAGTCGGTCACCGGCGGCACGATCCGCGTCGCGGGCGACCACCTGTCGCACATGGAGAGGGGCGGGAAGCTCGTCCCGGCCGACGAGAAGCACTCCCGTGCGGTGCGCAAGCGGATCGGGATGGTGTTCCAGCAGTTCAACCTGTTCCCGAACATGACGGTGCGCGGCAACCTGGTCGAGGCGCCGACGCGGGTGCTGGGGCTGTCGAAGGACGAGGCGAACGCCCGCGCCGTCGAGCTGCTCGACCTCGTCGGGCTGGGCGAGAAGATCGACGAGCACCCGTCACGGCTGTCGGGCGGTCAGCAGCAGCGGGTGGCGATCGCTCGGGCGCTCGCGATGCGACCCGCCGTGCTGCTGCTCGACGAGGTGACCTCGGCGCTCGATCCGGAGCTCGTCGCCGGGGTGCTCGCACTGCTGCGCGACATCGGCGAGAGCACCGACATCACGATCTTGTGCGTCACCCACGAGATGGGGTTCGCCCGCGACTTCTCGCACCGCGTGATGATGTTCGACGGGGGCCGGGTGATCGAGGACTCTCCGCCGTCGCAGCTGTTCACCGCGCCCGACCACCCCCGCACGAAGGAGTTCCTCAAGGCGGTGCTGGAGCGCTGACGATCAGCGCCTGGGGATCAGCGCAGCAGCAGGTGCGGCACGGAGGGGAAGCGGGCGAAGTCGCGGTCGAGGGTGGCCACCTCGCAGTGGTGCTCGGCGGCGATGGCCGCGAGGACGGCGTCGGATACCAGGTCGCCCGCCGCACCGCCCTCCTCGCACAACGCGCGAAGCAGCGGTAGATGGCGGGGGCCCGGGCCGGTCGGTAGGTGGTGGGGCTGCGCGCAGGTCGCATCGGCGAACGCGAACGCCTCCGCCAGCGGCGTGGGCACGTCGAAGATCCTCCGGTTCGTGCTGAGCCGGAGGAAGGACCCCCAGACGACCGCGGGGACGGTGAAGGTCCGGTCGCCTGCCATCAGCTCGTCGAACCAGGGACGCGCGAGACGGTGGTGCGGGTGCTCCGGCCGGTGCGCCGCCAGGAGCACGTTGACGTCGAGGAGATGCATCACCGCAGGCCGTCGAGGGCTACGCCGTCGTCGAGAGCCTCCAGCAGGCCGCGATTCGTCGTGAGGTCGACGCCCGGCCGCACCCCGCCGCCACCGCGGAACACCGGGACCACCGGCCGCTCGGCCACCGGTGTCGGCGCCGCCAGCTCACGCCGCAGTGCGGCGTCGATGACCGCGCCCAGGGTCTGGCCGCGCTCCCGGGCGAGCCGCTTGGCGGCGATCAGCAGCTCCTCGGAGACGGACACGGTGGTGCGCATGATGCATCAGGCTAACGCATCACGCGCATCACATCGGGGCGCAGAGTTCCGCGGTGCTCAGGTCCGGGTCGGGGAGGTTGACCGCGGACAGGCCGAAGGGCTCGACGATGCGCAGCCACTCGCCCGAGGCCTGCAGGGCGGTCAGCTCGGCGTCGAACGCGGTGAGCAGGTCGGTCTCGCCCGGGCGCGCGGCGAACGCGGCGGCGGGGACGATGGCGCGCCCGTCGATCGTCGGCTCCACCGGCCGGGTGATCTCGACCGGGAGGCCGGGGTTGCGACGCAGCTCGTCGGCCAGCGAGATCGCGGTGAGCGCTCCGGCCTGCACCCGCCCGGAGACCACGTCGCGGAACAGCGATCGCTGGCTGTCGGCGATCTTGAGCTGGTCCTCGGACACCCCGGCGGCGCGGGCGTAGAGCAGCTCGACGGACCCGCCGAGCACCGCCAGCGTGGTCCCCGACTGCGCCACGCCCCCGTACGTGTGGATTCCACGCGGGTTGCCCTCGGGCACCAGGAACGCGGGCAGGGCGACGAAGTCCGGCCGGCTGAACGCCACCTCGGCGCAACGGCCTGCGGTGATCATCATCCCGGCGGTGATCAGGTCGAACTGGTCGGCGAGCAGCCCCGGGATCAGTTCGTCGAAGCGGACCTGCACCGCCTCGAGGCCGCCGACGCCGATGCGGGCGAGAACGGCGCGGGCCACCTCCGGCTGAGAACCGGTGACCTGCCCGCGGGCGTTGACGTACCCGTACGGGCGCTCTCCCGAGATGCCGACCCGGAGGACGTCCCACCGGCGCGCCTGCTCCAGGGTGGTGCCGCTGCGCTGGGCGCACGACACGGCCGCGAGTACCGGGAGCCCGAGCAGCAGGCGTCGGCGGGTGAGCATCCTCGGCAGGCTAGGTGCTGGAGGCGGACCCGGCACCCTGGACGATCGTGAGCGTCAGTCCGGCCAGACGGGGGAGCGCTTCTCCAGGAACGCCGCCATCCCCTCCCGCGCGCCGGGGCTCTGCGACAGCGACGCCATCACCTCGACGGCGATCGCGTACGCGTCGGTCTCCGGGCGGTCGAGCTGCGCGTAGAGGGTCTGCTTGCCCACACCCTTGCCGAAGCGGCTGCCCCGGGTCGCGCGCGCGAGCAGTTCCTCGACCTTCGCGTCGAGCTCGGCGTCCGGGACGGCGTAGTTGATCAGGCCCCACTCGGCGGCGGTGGCCGCGTCGATCGGGTCGCCGGTGAGCGCCAGTTCCATGAGCCGCTTGCGCCCGACGTTGCGGGCCACCGGCACGGACGGGGTGTGGCAGAACCAGCCGCCCTTGCCGCCGGGCAGCGCGAACGACGCGGACTGCCCGGCCACGGCCAGATCGCAGGACGCGACCAGCTGGCACCCCGCGGCGGTGGCGATCGTGGCCACCTTGGCGATGACGATCTGCGGCACCTCCTGCACGGTCCGCATGACCTTCGTGCACAGCTGGAGCAGGTCGCGGACGCCCGCGAGGTCGCGTCCGGCGACATCGGCGAAGTCGTGGCCCGCCGAGAACGCCTTGCCCTCGCCGGCCAGCACGATGCCGGTGGCGTCGGACCGTCCGGCGGCCTCCAGGGCGTCCACGAGCTCGCGCAGGTGCTCCTCGGAGAGCGCGTTGCGCCGCTCCGGGCGGTTCATCGTGATCCGGACGGTATCGCCGTCGTGCTTGACCAGGAGGTGTTCGTAGTCGGCCATGGGGCCACGGTAGCCCGGGACGGGGCCTTGCTCCACCGTGCGGACAGCGCCTTGCGTCACCCCGTGGCCGTCCCCCGGGCGTCAGTAGCTCTTCGGCAGCCCCAGCGTGTGCTGGGCGATGAAGTTCAGGATCATCTCCCGGCTGACGGGCGCGATCCGGGCCGTGCGGACGGCGCCGATCAACGTGCCCACCCCGTACTCGACGGCCATGCCGTTGCCGCCGTGCGCCTGCACGGCGGCGTCGACGGCGTTGATCGCGGCCTCCGCGGCGGAGTACTTGGCGATGTTGGCCGCCTCCGCCGCGGCGGCCATGTCCCCGACGTCATAGAGCCAGGCCGCACGCGTCGTCGCCATCCGGGCCAGCTCCACCTCGACGTGCGCCTTCGCGAGCGGGTGCGCGATCGCCTGGTGCGCGCCGATCGGGGTCGTCCAGACCGTGCGGTCCCTCGCGTAGTCGATGCCCTTGCCCAGCGCGTAGCGGGCCAGGCCGTTCGAGTACGCGGCCACCGTGATGCGCTCCGGGTTGAGCCCGGCGAACAGGGCCGCGAGCCCGGCCTCCTCGCCGCCGACCAGCGCGTCGTCGGGCAGCAGGGCGTCGTCGAAGAAGACCGTGAACTGCTTCTCCGGGCTCTGGATCGCCATCTCGATGGGTTGGTAGGTCATGCCGGGCGTGTCGGTGGGGACGATGAACATCGCCGGCCGCAGGGTGCCCTCGGCGCCTTCGAGGCGCGCGACGACCAGCGTCGCGTCGGTCTCGTCGACGCCGGAGATGTAGTACTTCGTGCCGGACAGCCGCCACCCCTTCCCGTCCGGGTCGCGTCGCGCGGTCGTGGTGATCCGATGCGAGTTCGACCCGGCGTCGGGCTCGGTGATGGCGAACGACATCTTCGCGCTGCCGTCGGCGAAGCGGGGGAGCCAGCGCTCCTTCTGGTCGACGGTGCCGCTGGTGGCGATCACCGTGGCGGCGATGGCGGGCGAGACCACGATCAGCAGCAGCGGGCAGCCCGCCGCCGCGATCTCCTCGGCGACGATCGAGAGCTCCACCATCCCCGCGCCGCCGCCGCCGTACTCGGCGGGTACGGCGACGCCGAGATATCCGTTCTCCCCGGCCTCCTTCCACAGCTCGGTGGTCTTGCCGCCGGTGCGGGCCTTCTCGATGAGGTAGTCGTGGCCGTACTTGCCGGCCATCTGGGCCACGGATTTCCGCAGCAGCTGCTGTTCGTCGGTCTCGCGCAGGTCCATCACGCCTCCAGGCGGGTGTCGAGGTGCCGGGCCCAGTCCGCCAGCAGGCGCCGGCGGCGGGTGGTGTCGTCGGTGAGCAGGGCGGAGACGCCGAGGCCGCGAACGAGGTCGAGGGTCTGCTGGATCGCGGCGCGCACCCCGGGGCGGGACCCGTCGGCGCCCAGCAGCTCGACGGTGAGGCGGTGGGTCTCGCGGCCGACCTCGGCCTCCAGCGGCACGACGACCTCGCGCAGGACGGGGTCGGTGCGGGCCGCGACCCACAGCTCCAGCATCGCCCGGAACAGCGGGCCGGTGTGCAGCGCCGCGAGCATGTCGAGCACGGCCGCGGTGCGCCCGGGGCCGACGGGCAGCGCGCCCGCGCGGGCGCGAACCTCGTCGAAGCGCGCCGTGCCGATGTGCTCCACGGCGGCGAGCACCAGCTCCGCCCGGGTGGGGTAGTGGTGCAGCTGCGCGCCGCGCGACACCCCGGCCCGTCGCGCCACGACCGTGGTGGTCGTGCCGGCCCAGCCGTGGTCCACGAGGCACGCGACGGCTGCGTCCATGAGCCGGGCGCGGGTCGCGTCGCTGCGCTCCTGCTGACGGACGGACACGGGGTGAGCATGCGGCCCGGGAAACAAACAGTCAAGCCTGCTTGTCGTGGAGGAGCAGCAGGAGGTAGGCGGCGAGGGTCTGGGCGTCGACGATCACGCCCTCGCGCACCATCCGCTCGAACTCGGCAGTGCTGAACCAGCGGGCCCGCATGTCCTGCTCGGTGTGCTCGCGTCGGGTCTGTCCCGCCGTCAGTTCCGTCGCGAGGAAGACGTGCTCCCGCTGGCTGGACATGCCCGGGGCGATGTCGAGGCCGCCGAGCAGCTGCATGTGCCCGGCGACGAGCCCCGTCTCCTCCGTCAGCTCGCGGGCGGCGAGCGTCCTCGGGTCGAGCTCGGTCCGATCCGGAGCGGTGCCCATCGGGAACTCCCAGCGGCGTCGCCCCACCGGGTAGCGGAACTGCTCGACGAGGTGCAGCCGGTCACCGTCACGCGGGATGACCACGGCGGCCGTCGGCTTGTCGACCACCCCGTAGATGCCGTCGCTGCCGTCACCGCGGCGGATCGTGTCCTCGCGCACCGTCATCCAGCTGTTCGCGTACACCTGCCGGCTGCTGATCGTCTCCACGGTGGGGGATTGTCCGGGCCGGCAGGATCGCGCGCGTGCGCGCCTCCCGGCTGGTCACTCTGCTGTTCACGCTGCAACGTCGACGCGCGGCGACGGCGGCGGAGCTGGCCCGCGAGCTCGAGGTCTCCGAGCGCACGATCTACCGCGACGTCGCGGCGCTCGCCGACGCGGGCGTGCCCCTGTTCACCGAGCCGGGGCGGGGCGGCGGGATCCGGCTCGTCGACGGCTGGCGCACCCGCCTCGACGGGCTCACCGCACACGAGGCCGCCGCGCTGTTCGCGGCCGGGGCCCCGCAGGTGCGCGCCGAGCTCGGGATGAGCGCCGCACTCGCCGGGGCACAGGCCAAGCTGCTCGCGACACTGCCGGCGGGGATGGGTGCGCAGGCCCGCACGGTGGCGGAGCGCTTCCACCTCGACGCCCCGGGCTGGTTCCACGCGCGGCAGGAGGTGGCGCAGCTCGTCGCCGTCGCCGGGGCGGTGTGGGAGCAGCGGCGGCTGCGGATCGCCTACCGCAGGCGCGACGAGGTGGTCGAGCGGGTGCTCGACCCGCTGGGGCTCGTGCTGAAGGCAGGCACCTGGTACCTCGCCGCCCGTGCCGAGGGCGCGGCGGTGCTCACCTTCCGCGTCGCACGGATCACCGCGGCCGAACCGACCGGCGAGGGCTTCGAGCGCCCCTCCGGCTTCGACCTCGTCGAGTGGTGGGCGGAGGCCGCGAGCCGGTTCGAGGGGCAGCTGCTGCGGGAGACCGTCCGGCTGCGGCTGGGTCCGCGCGGGCTGAGGAACCTGCCGCACGTGACCGACCCGGACGCGGCCGTGCGCGCGGTCCTGCACGCGGCCGAGCCCGACGTGCAGGGGTGGCGGGAGGTGGTGCTGGATGTGGAGGACGTCGCGGTGGCGGCCTCGCAGCTGACCGGCCTCGGCGGCGAGGTGGAGGCCCTGGACCCTCCCGAGCTGCGCACGGCCCTCGCGGCCGCGGGTGCGGCGCTGGCCGCGCGCAATGCACCCCGGCGGGTCTCATCCACAGGGACGAGATCTACGTGAGAGTGGCGGTGCGGCTGCCGAACCACTCCTGTGTCAATCTCGTGCGCGCGAGGAGTGCCCGGGCCGGCTGGGGTGGCCGGTCGGCGGCGAGCGGTGCGTATCGGTGCGTATCGGTGCGCAGAGCAAGTGGGGGCGGGCACTAGGGTCCGTTCGGTGCGTCTCGTCATCGCCCGTTGCCAGGTCGACTACGTCGGCAGGCTCACCGCCCATCTGCCGATGGCGCCGCGGCTGCTGCTGGTGAAGGCCGACGGGTCGGTGAGCGTCCACGCCGACGACCGGGCCTACAAGCCGCTGAACTGGATGAGTCCCCCGTGCTGGCTCTCCGAGGAGCCCGGGGTCTGGACGGTGCGCAACAAGGCCGACGAGTCGCTGGTCATCACGATCGACGAGGTGCTGCACGACTCCCACCACGAGCTGGGCGTCGATCCCGGCCTGGTCAAGGACGGGGTGGAGGCGCACCTGCAGGAACTGCTGGCCGCGCACCCTGGCGCCCTCGGCGAGGGCTACACGCTGGTGCGCCGCGAGTACATGACGGCGATCGGACCTGTCGACCTGCTGTGCCGCGACGCGGGTGGCGGGTCGGTCGCGATCGAGGTCAAGCGCCGCGGGGAGATCGACGGCGTCGAGCAGCTCACCCGCTACCTCGAGCTGATGAACCGCGACCCGCTGCTGGCCCCCGTGTCGGGGGTGTACGCCGCGCAGCAGATCAAGCCCCAGGCCCGCACGCTGGCCGAGGACCGGGGGATCCGCTGCGTCGTGGTCGACTACGACACGTTGCGCGGCACCGAGTCGAAGGACCTGCGGCTGTTCTGACACAGGTGACCCGACCCCGCTGATCACGGCGCTTATGGCGCTTGTCGATCTCCACGAGCGACGTCTGCGCCTTGATCAGCGGTGCCGACTGCGAGGGCTACCCTGGAGTAATGACCGCGACGCAGGCGCCCGCGCAAGCCACCTTCGACTCCCTCGACCCCCGCACCGGGGAGGTCGTCGGCACCCACCCTGTACACGACGAGGCCACCGTGCACGCCGCCGTCGCCCGCGCGAGCGACGCTGCGCAGTGGTGGGCCGACCTGGGCTTCGAGGGACGTCGCGGCGTGCTGGGAGAGTGGCGCCGCGCGCTGGTGCGCCGCCTCGACGACCTCGCCCGCGTCGTCGCCGCCGAGACCGGGAAGCCGTTCGACGACGCCCGCCTGGAGCTCGTGCTCACGATCGACCACCTCGACTGGGCCGCCAAGCACGCCGGACGCGTGCTCGGCACGCGGAAGGTCTCCTCGGGCCTGCTGATGGCGAACCAGGCGGCGTCGCTGCACTACGCGCCGCTCGGCGTCGTCGGTGTGATCGGGCCGTGGAACTACCCCGTCTTCACGCCGATGGGGTCGATCGCCTACGCGCTGGCCGCCGGGAACGCCGTGGTGTTCAAGCCCAGCGAGCTGACGCCGGGCGTCGGCGTGGCGCTGGCCGACTCGCTCGCCGAGATCGTGGCCGGGCGGCCGCTGCTGCAGGTCGTGACCGGCTTCGGGGAGACGGGCGCGGCCCTGTGCCGGACACCGGGTGTCGCCAAGATCGCGTTCACCGGCTCGACGGCCACCGGGAAGCGGGTGATGGCCGCCTGCGCCGACCGGCTCACGCCGGTGCTCATCGAGTGCGGCGGCAAGGACCCGCTGATCGTCGACTCCGACGCCGACCTCGACGCCGCCGCCGACGCCGCGGTGTGGGGCGGGATGTCGAACGCCGGCCAGACCTGCATCGGCGTCGAGCGCGTCTACGTGGTCGACGACGTGGCGGAGGCGTTCACCGCGAAGGTGGTGGCGAAGGCGCAGGCGCTCACCGTCGGCACCGAGTTCGGCCCGATGACCATGCCGGCACAGACCGACGTCGTGCGCAGGCACGTCGAGGACGCCCTCGCGAAGGGGGGCCGGGCCGTGGTCGGCGGGGCGTCGAGCGCGGACACCGCGTTCGTCGAGCCGGTCGTGGTCCTCGACGTCCCGGAGGACTCGACGGCCGTCACCGAGGAGACGTTCGGGCCGCTGCTCGTCGTCAACCGGGTGCCGGACGTGGACGAGGCCGTGCGCCGCGCCAACGCCACCGGCTACGGCCTGGGCGCCACGGTCTTCTCTGCGGCCCGGGGCGAGGAGATCGCGCACCGGCTGCGCTGCGGCATGGTGTCGGTCAACAGCGTGATCTCGTTCGCGGGGATCCCGAGCCTGCCCTTCGGGGGCGTGGGGGACTCGGGGTTCGGCCGTATCCACGGCGAGGACGGGCTGCGCGAGTTCACCCGTCCCCAGGCCGTGGCGCGCCAGCGGTTCGCCCTGCCCATCGCGGTGACCAGCTTCGAGCGCACGTCCACCGGGATGAAGGCGCTGCTCGGGCTCATGCGGGTGCTGCGCGGTCGGTAGGCCCCGTGACCAGTCGGCACGGTCACACCGTGGCCGTCCTCCCGGGACGGGATGGGAGTATGGCCGACGACATCGACATCCCCGAACGGCGGAGGTAGATCTTCTTGACACGCGAGTTCCGCACGGTCGGCGTGGTCGGCCTGGGCACCATGGGTGCAGGCATCGTCGAGGTGTTCGCCCGCAAGGGCCTGCAGGTGATCGCCGTGGAGATCGACACGGACGCGGTGGCCCGCGGCCGGGCCCACCTGGAGACCTCCACCGCGCGGGCGGTCGGTCGCGGCAAGCTCACCCAGCCCGACGCCGACGCGCTGCTCGGCCGCATCACCACCAGCACCTCGCTGGCCGACCTGGCCGACGCCGACCTGGTGATCGAGGCCGTGCCCGAGAGTCTCGACCTCAAGGCGGGGGTGTTCGCCGAGCTCGACAAGGTCTGCAGGCCCGAGGTGATCCTCGCGTCCAACACCTCCTCGCTCTCGGTCACCGAGCTGGCGGTGCGCACCGGCCGCCCCGGCAAGGTCATCGGGTTGCACTTCTTCAACCCGGCGCCCGTGCAGAAGCTCGTGGAGATCGTCCGCACGGTGGTCACCGAGCAGGACGTCGCCGACGACGTGGCCGCGTTCGCCGCCACGCTCGACAAGGTGCCCGTCGTCATCGGCGACCGCGCGGGCTTCATCGCCAACGCGCTGCTGTTCGGCTACCTCAACCACGCCGCCTCGATGTCCGAGCAGCGCTACGCCAGCCGCGAGGACCTCGACGCCGCCATGCGCTTCGGCTGCGGCTACCCGATGGGGCCGCTCGCGCTGCTCGACCTGATCGGGCTCGACACCAGCTACGAGATCCTCGACACGATGTACCGCCAGTCGCGCAACCAGACCCACGCGCCTGCGCCGGTGCTCAAGCAGATGATCACCGCCGGGCTGCTCGGCCGGAAGTCCGGACGTGGCTTCTACACCTACGCGGGGGCGCACAGCTCCGAGGTCGTGGCCGACGCGCTGACGCCGTCGGGCACGGTGCCCGACGACGTCGAGATCCGCGACATCTCCCGGATCTGGGTGGTCGGCACCGGCACGATGGCCTCGGGCATCACCCAGGTGCTCGCCGGTGCCGGGCTCGACGTCGTCGTGCGCGGGCGCAGCGACTCCAAGGTCTCGTCGTCGATCGCGGGGATCAGGAAGTCACTGGAGAAGTCGGTCGTCCGCGGCAAGATCACCGAGGAGGACAAGGACGCCACGCTGGGCCGCATCACCGGCACCACGCGGCTGGAGGACTTCGCCGACGTCGACCTCGTCGTCGAGGCGATCGCCGAGGAGCTCGACGTCAAGCGGGCGGTGTTCGCCGCGCTCGACGAGATCTGCAAGCCCGGCGCGATCCTGGCCACCACCACGTCGTCGCTGCCCGTCGTCGAGTGTGCGGCGGTGACGTCGCGGCCCCACGACGTCGTCGGAATGCACTTCTTCAACCCGGCGCCCGCGATGAAGCTCGTCGAGGTGGTCTCCACGATCACCACCGCGCCCGACGTGGCGGCCTCGGTACTCGCGCTCTGTGAGCGGATCAAGAAGGTGCCGGTGAGCTGCGGTGACCGCGCCGGGTTCATCGTCAACGCGCTGCTGTTCCCCTACCTCAACGACGCCGTCAAGATGCTCGAGGCGCACTACGCCACGGCCGACGACATCGACTCCGCCATGAAGACCGGCTGCGCGTTGCCGATGGGGCCCTTCGAGCTGCTCGACGTGGTCGGGCTCGACGTCTCGCTGGCCATCGAGCGGTCGCTCTACCTGGAGTTCCGTGAGGCCGGGTTCGCTCCGGCGCCGCTGCTGGAGCACCTCGTCAAGGCGGGGCGGCTCGGGCGCAAGACCGGACACGGGTTCCGGGACTACGCCGCGCGCTGAGATGCCCCGCTCCAACCGGCCCCGTCGATCGGCAACGGTGCGGGACGAACACGTCCCGCTGCGGTCGGCGTCGTTCACCCGTTCCGAGGTCGCGGCGGACGGGGAGTGGCTGGTGCGCAGCCTGTCCGCATCCGGGTCGGGGAGATCCTACCGGTGCCCCGGGTGTGACCAGGAGATCCCGGCGGCCGTCCCGCACCTGGTGGCGTGGCCGGCGGGGGAGGACGGCTCCGTGGACGAGCGCAGGCACTGGCACTCGCCGTGCTGGGCGGCGCGCTCCCGTCGAGCCCCGGGCGGCAGACGCCGCTGACGTCGGCGAGGGCTGACGTCGTGCGGTCAGCGGCGGGGCGGCGGGCGCGGGGGGGGGCGCGGCCGGG
>JAKDLE010000560.1 GCA_030453005.1 Pseudonocardia sp.
CACCGGACAGCCGCGCTCGCACGGCGTCGATCAGCCCGGGGTGCCGGCCGCGGCGGTGGGCGCGGTCGATTGGCTCCGCCTACGTCGTGGGCGAGGCCGGGCTCACCACCGCCCTTGCGAGACGCGTACCTACAGCTTGGAGGCGGTCACCACCGCGATCCGGCTGATCCGGGGCGGCGCCCGGTTCGTCGCGACCAACCCGGACCCGACCGGCCCGTCCAGCGAGGGGGTGCTGCCCGCCACGGGCTCGCCGGCCGCGCTGATGAGCCGGGCCAGCGGGGTCGAACTTCGTGGGCAAGCCGAACCCGCTGATGATGCGTGCCATCATGCAGGCCGACGAGGTGGGCCGCTTCCCCTTCCGACCCAGCCGGGTGGTCGCCTCGATCGCCGACCTGATCGGCGAGATCTGACCGTCGCTGTCGAGGCTCAGTTCCCGGCCGCGACGGGGACGTCGCCGCGGTGCAGGCTGCGGGCGACGGCCCGCAGCGCGGTCTGGTCGGTCAGCAGGCCGAGGTGGCTGCCCGGGACCTCCACGGTGCCCGCCGTCGGGTCGACGCACGCCTGCCACCGCACCAGCCGGTCCTGCCTGCTGTAGATCGTGGTGAAGGGCACGGGCACGGGGCCGCGCAGGAGCCCCCGGAACCCCGCGCAGCACGCGCCGTACAGGCAGGAGAGCCGCGTGAGCCTCGGGACGCCCAGCGTGCCCGCGACCGCGACGGCGGCGACCTGCACCATCAGCGGTCTGCTCACCCCGAGCAGGTCGAACGGGGTCCCCAGCGTGACCAGCGACCGGATCGGCAGCTCCGGGTCCTGGGCGACGACGCGGGCGAACTGCCCTCCCCGGCTGTAGCCGAGCAGCCGCACGCCTCGTCCGCCGTCGCCTGCGGCGCGCACGACGTCGCGGAGCCGTTCGGTGCTCCGCGCGGCGCACCCCATCCCGGCCCCGTCGGTGTGGGTCGTGACCGAGTAACCCAGGCGCTCGAGCCAGGACCGCAGCGGCGCCAACGTCGGATCGGTGGTGCACCAGCCCCCGACCAGCACCACCGGCCCGTCCCCGCGCCACCGGTCGTCCGCTTCGAGTGGCGGCACGTCGTCGGCCTCCGCCTTCCACACCGCACGTACGCGACGTAGCGACGCGCTCACCGAGATCTGCACCATGATCCTGCTCCTGCTCCTGAGGACTCCGGGATTCCCGCGGGCGTCCGGCTCAACCCTCGGCGAGGGCTTTCAGGAGGATCTCCACATCCGGCTCGACGTGCAGGCGGTCGGCGAGCCCCGTGAGGCGCAGGACCCGGTTCACGTGCGAGTCGGGCGCGACGCCCGCGAGGTGGAGCTCGCCGTGGATCCCGTCGTCGTGCAACGCCGCGGCGACGAGCAGACGCAGGCCGTGCGAGGCCAGGAAGGTGACGCCCGACAGGTCGAGCACCAGGTGCCGGGGGCGATCACGGGTGCAGGCGCGCAGGTACCCGCGTGCGGCGGGCTCCGTCGCGATGTCGAGCTCGCCGGAGAGTGCTACGACCGCGACGTCGGGTGCGGGTCGCCACGTCGTCAGTCCGTCGCCATCGTCCACCCAGCACTCCTCGGCCGTCTCGCAGGCGCCGCCCGGTACGTCACGCCCGGAGGTGATCCTACGGAAGAGTCGGCGACGAGGTCACGGGTCGACGGGCACCCGCGCCCACACCGTCTTGCCGTCGGGGTGCGGCGTCCAGGCCCACTCCCGGGCGAGCGCCTCGACCATCTGCAGCCCGCGGCCCCGCCGCGCCAGTGCCCGGTGCGGCTGCAGGCGGGGATCGGCCGGGCAGCGGTCCCGCACGCTGATCAGGACGTCGGCGCCGTCGGGCTCGACCGTCAGCTCCAGGTCCGTACCGGCGTGCTCCACCGCGTTCGTCACCAGCTCGGTGCACACCATCAGCACGGCGTCGAGGGCGTCGGGGCCCACACCCCAGGCGGGGAGCTCACGGCTCAACCGGCGGCGGACGGCCGCCGGAACCGTCGGCGCCGGTTCCAGGCGGAGCTGCAGCCGTCCGGTCGGCACGGTCGACGCCATCGCCTCTCCCTCCACGAGTTCACGGGCTCGTCACAGAGGGGATGCCCACACATCGCCGGGTCGACGCATCATCGGCCGGACCGACCCGCAGTAGGGTCGACCCATGTTCGGCCGGGCCCGCGGGATCGTGCGGTCCCTGCTGATCTACCACGGCATTCCCGGGCGCCACCGGCGGCTGGTGCGGTTCTACCGCCCGTTCCTCGGGCCGGGGGACGTGGGCTTCGACGTCGGCGCCCACGTCGGCAGCCGGGTCCGCGCCTGGCGGAAGCTGGGGGTCCTGGTGGGGGCCGTCGAGCCGCAGCCAGACCTCGTGCGCGTCCTGCGCCTGTTGTTCGGCCGCGACCCCGGTGTCACCGTCGTGTCGCAGGCCGTGGGTGCCCGCGCCGGGCGGGCCCGGCTGGGGGTCGCCACCCGGACGCCGACGGTCTCGTCGATGTCGCGGGAGTGGATCGGGGCGGTGGCGGCGGACGGGGGTTTCGCCCGGGTGCGGTGGGACCGCTCCGTCGAGGTGGCGGTGACCACCCTCGACGCCCTCGTCGCCGCGCACGGGGAGCCCGCATTCTGCAAGGTCGACGTGGAGGGCTTCGAGGTCGAGGTGCTCGCCGGGCTGTCCCGGCCGGTGCGCGCGCTGTCGTTCGAGTACCTGCCGCCCGCCCACGACGCCGCGCTCGCCGCGCTCGCGCTCGTGGAGCGGCTCGGCGAGGGCCGGTACCGCTACAACTACTCCCCCGTCGAGACGCTGCGGTGGGCGAGCGAGCGCTGGCTCGACGCCGCAGGCCTGGTGCGGCTGCTCGACCGGGTCCGACCGACGGGGCGCTCCGGCGACGTCTACGCGCGCCTGGAGACCTGACGTCAGCGGTCGGCCGCGCCGGTGTCGCTGAACCCGAGCAGCATCGGGGCCGGGCCGCTCGTGTCGATCCGGCACACCGCCGCGTCGCCGAGGAACATCCGCCACCCCACCTCGTCGCCGACACCCAACGCCCAGGTGACGGCCGCCTTGATCGGGGAGACGTGACTGACGACCACCACGTCGCGCCGCGCGGCGTCGGACGCCAACTCCTCGCAGGCCTCCCGCACC
>JAKDLE010000034.1 GCA_030453005.1 Pseudonocardia sp.
CCCGCTGCGCCCGGGGGCGAACCTCGTACACTTCCCGGACAGCGCCGGCGATGGCCTGTTCGTCACCGCGGAGAACGGCCTGCGCGTCCGGGCCACCCCGCGAATGGGCGCCGAGGGCACCTGGGCCGAGGTCGAACTGCCGGTCGGGCACAGCGATCTCACCATCGACCGCGGCGGCGCCGCGAGCACCGTGCAGGTCGACACCGGCGCCGAGCCGCCCCTTCCCAGCGCGGTCGGCGACGACGGTCCGGAATGCGCCAGCGCGGCGCTCGGCAGGCTCGTCGCCGGCTCGCGTGCTCCGCTGACCGGATGCCCCTCGGACGCGCTCGCGCCCGCCGACGCCACGGCGCTGCGCAGGCTCGTCGGCTACCTGGCCGCCCGCGACACGCCGGGTATCACGATCGCCGGGGACGACTCCCCCCGCTCCCGGCAGGCCGCCCAGGTCGTCCGCGACAGCGCCGCGCAGGCCGGCGTCCCCGCCACCGACGCCGCGCATCCGAGCAACGCCCTCATCGACGTCGCCGGCTGGTCCCGTAGCGCACAGCTGCTCGGTGAGGTCGCCGACGGGCAGTCCGCCCGTCCCACCTACACCGCGGGGGTCTACCTCGCCCCGTGGTTGCTCCACGCCCCGGTGATCAGCAAGGTGCCGACGTCCTTCCTGCCGCTGCGGTTCAACCCCCGCGCCGAGCAGGCGCTATCGTACGCGGTCGCGTTGGAGAACGCCTTCGGCCAGCAATCCCCGTCGATCGCCGGATTCGACCAGTGGCTCACCGCGCACCACACCGAGATCCAGGGTCCCGTCACTCTCTACGCCTCGGCCCAGGTCAGCGTGATGTCGATGGACATGGGCCACGACATGCCGGGGATGGGCATGGGCGGCGACCACCCGGGGCAATGGGTCTCCAACGCGACGATCGTGCCGGTCTCCATGCCGTTGTAGCCGTGCGGCGCCTTCCCGGCGCCCGTCATCAGGCGGTCGTCACCGCCGCCTCGGCGTTGGTCAGGTTGCGGCCACCCGCCGGGTCGAACACCTGGATCTTCGAGGTGTCCACCCACACGTCGGAGCGGTGCCCCTCGGCCACGGTGGATGCCGCCGAGAGCCGGGTGACCAGCGTGCCTGCGTTGCCACCGGGCACGTCCGCGGTGCCCGCGTCGGCCGCCAGCTCGGCCAGCTCGTCGGAGGTGGCGCGGTCGCCCTCGATGGAGAAGTAGGCGAACTTGTCCGACCCCATCGATTCCAGTACGTCGACCTCCGCGCTGAACACCGCGCCGGTGGCCTTCTGGTGGTCCTCCACCAGCGTCGCGTCCTCGAAGTGCTCGGGACGGATGCCGATGATGAGCTCGCGGGGGGCGTTGCCCGCCTCCAACGTGGCCCGCAGCTCGTCGGTGAGCGGCAGGTCGCCCAGTGCGGTGCGGAAGCGTCCCTCCTCCAGCTTCGCGGGGATGAAGTTCATGGCGGGCGAGCCGATGAAGCCGGCGACGAACAGGTTGGCCGGCGTGTCGTAGAGCGTCTGTGGGGAGCCGATCTGCTGGATCCGCCCGCCGCGCATGACGACGATGCGGTCGCCCAGGGTCATCGCCTCGGTCTGGTCGTGGGTGACGTAGACCGTGGTGGTCTTCAGCCGCTGCTGCAGCTTGGAGACCATGGTGCGCATCTGCACGCGCAGCTTGGCGTCGAGGTTGGACAGCGGCTCGTCCATGAGGAACGCCTTGGGGCTGCGCACGATCGCGCGCCCCATCGCGACGCGCTGGCGCTGGCCACCGGACATGTTGGAGGGCTTGCGGTCCAGGTGCTGGGTGAGGTCGAGGATCTCCGCGGCCTCGGTGACCTTGCGTTCGATCTCGGCCTTGTCCAGCTTCGCCAGCTTGAGCGGGAACGCCATGTTCTCCCGCACGGTCATGTGCGGGTAGAGGGCGTAGGACTGGAACACCATCGCGATGTCGCGGTCCTTCGGCGCCTTCTCGTTCACCCGCTCCCCCGCGATGCGCAGCTCTCCGGAGGAGATGTCCTCCAGACCCGCGATCATGTTGAGCGCGGTGGACTTCCCGCAGCCCGATGGACCGACCAGGATGATGAACTCGCCGTCGGCGATCTCGATGTCGAGATCCTCCGCTGCGACGGTGCCGTCCGGGTACCGCTTGGCGATCCCGTCGAGAACGATGTCAGACACGAGAGGTCAGCCCTTCACTGCACCGGAGGTGAGCCCGGCGACGATTCGCCGCTGGAACAGCAGCACGAAGAAGATGATCGGGATGGTGAGCAGGACGGCGGCCGCGGCGATCGAGCCGGTGGGGTCGGCGAACTGCGACGCGCCGGTGAAGTTGGAGATCGCCACAGGCGCGGTCTGTGAGGCCGCGGTGGAGGTCAGCGAGATCGCGAACAGGAAGTCGTTCCAGCAGAAGATGAACACCAGGATGGCCGTGGTGAACACCCCGGGTGCGGCCAGGGGCACGATCACCGACCGGAACGCCTGCAACGGCGTGGCCCCGTCCATCTTCGCCGCCTTCTCCAGCTCCCACGGGATCTCGCGGAAGAACGCGGAGAGCGTGTAGATCGCCAGCGGCAGCGAGAACGTGATGTAGGGGATGATCAGGCCCAGCCAGGTGTCGAACAGGCCGATCGTGCGCTCGATGTCGAACAGCGGGCTGACCAGCGAGATCGGCGGGAACATCGCGATCAGCAGCGAGATGCCCACCAGCAGCCGCTTACCGGGGAACCTCAGCCGTGCGACCGCGTAGGCCGCCATGGTGCCGATGAGCACCGCGATGGTGGTGGCGATCAGGGCGATCCCGATCGAGTTGCGCAGCGCGCTGGTGAACAGGTCGACCTGGAAGACCTGTACGTAGTTCGACCACGTCCACTCCCGGGGGAAGAAGTACCCGTCGGTGATCGAGCTTGCGGGTTTGAACGACAGGCTGACGATCCACAGGACCGGGATCAACGCGTAGAGCAGGACGATCGTGTTCGCGACCGCCCACTTGCTCTTCCCGGCGGTGCCCGTCTGCGCCATCTCAGCGCCTCCCCACGTCTTCCGAGCCCGGCGCCGCGGCACCGAACAGCTTGATGAAGAGGAACGCGATCAGCGCGACCGCGATGAAGATCAGCACGCTGATCGCCGAGCCGATCCCGAGGTTGAACGCCCGGAACAGGTTGTTGTAGCCGAGGATGGACACCGACCCGGTGCCGTTGGAGCCGCCGGTCAGGATGTAGATGTTGTCGAAGATCCGGAACGCGTCCAGCGTGCGGAACAGCAGCGCCACCAGGATGGCGGGCTTCATCAACGGCAGGATCACCTGCGTCAGGCGCTGCCACGGCCCGGCCCCGTCGACCTGCGCGGCCTTGAGCAGGTCCTCGGGCACGAGCGCGAGACCGGCCAGCAGCAGCAGCGCCATGAACGGCGTGGTCTTCCAGACCTCGGCCAGGATGATGACCGCGATGGAGGCGGCCTGGTCGGTGAGCGGCGCGCTGCCCTCGGGCAGCAGGTTCGCGAGGTACCCGGTCCCCGGCGTCCAGGCGAACTGCCAGCTGAACGCGGCCACCACCGTGACGATGCCGTAGGGGATCAGCACGACCGTGCGGGTGAGCCCCCGACCGATGATCGTGCGGTGCATCACCAGCGCGAGTGCCAGACCGAGGACGAACTCGATCGCCACCGAGATCACGGTGATGATCACCGTGACCCAGAACGCGTTCCACCAGAACGGCGAGGTCAGCACGGCGACGTAGTTGGTCAGGCCGGTGAACTCCTGATCGGCGGGAAACCGCAGGTCGTAGCGCTGCAGCGACAGCCAGACCGCGTAACCGATGGGGTAGGCCGTCACCGCCACCATGATGATCACTGCTGGAGCGCACAGCATGGCGGCGAGCCGCCGGTCGGCGCGTGCTCCCTCGGAGAGTGCGGGCTTGCGGGGGCTTCCCTGTTGCTCGGACCGCTGGGCCGCGGCCGCCGGTACGCCTGCCTGGATACTCATCACGGCACCAGCCCTACGGAGTTGACGGCCGACCGCACCCCTTCGGCCAGCTGCTCGACGATCGTGTCGGGATCGATCTCGGCAGGCGGGTTGAGCAGGCTGGCGAGGATGATCGAGATGCTCTGGTACGCCGGGGTCTCCGGCCGGACGCTCGCCTGCTGCAGCGAGTTGCGGATCTCCTCCCAGGCCGGGTACTCCTCGCGGAACTGCGGGTCGTCGTAGATCTCGACCAGCGTGGGCGGCACCCCCGCGGTGAGCGCGTTGGTGAGCTGGTTCTCCCGGTTGCGCAGGCAGACCGACGCCTCGAAGGCCAGGTCCGGGTTCGGCGAGGTCGTGCTGACGGCCAGGTTCAGCCCACCGATCGTCACCCGCGCGGGCTCGCCCGGCACGACCGACGGGTAGGCGGTCCAGGCGAACACGTCGCCGACCCGCCGTCCGGTGTCGACAGAGGTGGGCCGCCCGGCCTCGTCGATGAAGGTGCCCCCGCCGCTGCCGTCCGGCGGCGGGGTGTTGATCGACGCCTGCACGAACGGGTAGTTGACCTGGAACGCGGCCAGGCCCGCCTCGAACGCCAGCCGCGCGTCGTTCTCCTTCGACACGGGCAGCGACGGATCCGCGGCAGGCGAGGTGGCCAGCCGCTTCATGATGCCGGTCGCCACGTCCGCCGCGTCACCCTCCGCGATGCCCACCTCCCCGTCCTTGGTGACGATCTCGCCGCCCGCGCTGGCCAGCAACGTGTTGAACCACACCGTGAGGCCCTCGTACTGCGCCCCCTGCACCTCGATGTAGTGCGGCAGGTCCTGCTCGGCGAGCCGCACCGCCATGTCGATCATCTGGTCCCAGGTCTCCGGCGGCTCCGGGACCAGGTCCTCGCGGTACCACAGCAGCTGGGTGTTCGTGTTGAGCGGCGCGGCGTAGAGCCGGTCCTCGTAGGTGCCGGTGTCGTAGGCGGCGCGCAACGTGCCGTCCTCGACGACCTGGGCGAGGTCGGCGGGCCACGGCGCGATCCAGCCCGCCTCGGCGAACTCCGCGGTCCACACGACGTCGATGCCCATGATGTCGACCTCGGAGTCACCCGCGACGAGCCTGCGCGCCAGCTGCAGGCGCTGATCGTCGGCGCTCTTGGGCAGAGTCTGCTGGGCGATGATGTACCGGCCGCCCGCGGCCTCGGTGCACGCCGCGGCCGCGGCGGCGTAGGCCTCCGAGCCGTCGGCGGGCGTGTAGAAGTTCAGCACCGGCGGGTTCTCGACCTCGGCGCCGCACGCCGCCAGCGTCGCGGCCGCCAGCAGCGCGCAGGCGCCCGCGACGATCCCGCGCGGTCGTCCGCGGATCCACCGCGGGCGGAGGTGTTCCGGCATCCGTTCCCCCGTTCCCGACGACCGTTGTCGCACTGCTGTGGCACCGGTCACACGAACACCGGTGGGCCGAACCTATGCCGGGGCGGTCCGGCCCGCAATCGTGAGGCGTGGTCGAGACGGGAACGAGACGTGCGGTCAGGTCGTCGGCCGCGACCCCATCGCGAGCTTCGCGAGCAGCTCCCGTGCCTTCTCGGCGTTGCGCGGCTGGCAGAGCACGTCGTAGCGGCCCGCGACCATCTGGCTGGCCGAGGTGAAGTCGCGACGTCCGCGGGTGGCGCCGTAGCCGACGGCGGCGAAGACGAGGCCGAACACCACACCGCTGGCCAGGCCGACGAGGATCGGCACGAACGACGCCTCCGGGCTGAACAGGCTCAGCAGCAGACCCACGAACAGGCCGAACCAGGCTCCCGACGCCGCGCCCGAGGCCAGCACCCGGCCCCACGTGAGGCGGCCGATGACGCGCTCGACGAGCATCAGGTCGACACCGACGATCGTGACGTCACGGACGGGGAAGTCGGAGTCGGCCAGGTGGTCGACGGCCCGCTGCGCCTCCTCGTAGGTGGCGTAGGAACCGACCGGCCAGCCGGTGGGCGGGGTCGGCAGGTTGGGCAGGCCGGGCGCGGTGCGCGCGGGCCCGCCGAACGGTGAACTCACGGGGGCCTCCTCAGGTGGGACGTGGGCGGGCGGTCCACCCACATCTTCTCAACGCGCCGACCTGCACCGTAGTGCCGCGCAACGCCCGTCGTCACACCGCCCGACTATTCCCGAATGGGCCGATCGGCGGTTGTCGCCCGGTTCAGTCGATCTAGCCTGAAATGTTAGCTGCCGTCGGGCAGCACCGGGGCTCGGGGACCTCGTCTCACCACGTCGGGGGTCTTCCTGTGTCACTGCTCGTTCTGGGCGCCGCCGCACCCGCATCCGGCTCCTCGTCGCTGGCCCTGCTGCTCATCGCGATCGGCGCGATCTACCTGGTCTCCGTGTGGATCAACCCGTTCGCCCCGTGCCGAGCGTGCAAGGGCACGCCGAAGTCGTTCGGGCGGCTGTTCACCACCGCGTTCGACCTGTGCCGGGTGTGTGAGGGACGCGGGCGGCGGGTCCGGATGGGGGCACGCCTGTTCGCCCGCAACCGCGACGTCAAGTAGCTCCCGCTCAGCGCAGCTTGTACTCCTTCAGCAGGCCCCGGCTGATGATCGTCTTCTGGATCTCGCTGGTGCCCTCGCCGATCAGCAGGAACGGGGCCTCGCGCATGAGGCGCTCGATCTCGTACTCCTTGGAGTAGCCGTAGCCGCCGTGGATGCGGAACGACTCCTGCGTCACCTCGGCGCAGTACTCCGACGCGATCAGCTTGGCCATGCCCGACTCCACGTCGAAGCGTTCACCGGAGTCCTTCAGTCGCGCGGCGTTGACCATCATCAGGTGCGCGGCCTCCACCTTGGTGGCCATCTCCGCGAGCTTGAACGCGATGGCCTGGTGCTCGGCGATCGGCTTGCCGAACGTGGAGCGCTGCTGCGCGTACTCCACGGCCAGCTCGAACGCGCGGATCGAGATGCCGCAGGCCCGCGCGGCCACGTTGACCCGGCCGACCTCGACGCCGTCCATCATCTGGGCGAAGCCGCCGCCCCGCTTGCCGCCGAGGATGCGCTCGGCGGGGACACGGTGGCCCTTGAACACCATCTCGGTGGTGTCGACGCCCTTGTAGCCCATCTTGTCGATCTTCCCGGGGACGATCAGGCCGGGGGCCACCTCGCCGTAGCCGACCGGCTTCTCCACCAGGAAGCAGGTGAGGTTCTGATACGGCTTGGGGGCACCCTCGTCCGTCTTCACCAGCACCGCGGTGAGGGTGGACGTGCCGCCGTTGGTCAGCCACATCTTCGCGCCGTCGATGACCCAAGAAGCGTCAGGGCCGTCCCCGTCCGCCACCGCCCTGGTCTTGATGGCCGCGACGTCGGAGCCGAGGTCGGGCTCGGACATCGAGAACGACCCGCGGGTCTCCCCCAGCGCCATTGCGGGGAGGTACTTCTGCTTCTGCTCGTCGGTGCCGTGATGGGTGATCATGTGCGCCACGATGAAGTGCGTGTTGATCACGCCGGACACGCTCATCCAGCCGCGGGCGATCTGCTCCACGACCAGCGCGTAGGTCAGCAACGACTCGCCGAGGCCGCCGAACTCCTCGGGGATGGTGAGCCCGAACAGGCCCATCTCCTTCATCCCGTCGACGATGTCCTGCGGGTACGCGTCGGCGTGCTCCAGCGCAGTGGCGTGCGGGATGATCTCCTTGTCCACGAACGTCTTGACCGTGGACAGGATCTCCTGCTGGATCTCGGTGAGACCGGCGGTCTGGGCGAGCCTGGCCATGGGACGTGTCCTCCGGGAGCGGGTGATCGGCCGCCGGGGGTGTGCGCCCCGGCGCTGGGTGCTGGTCGGTAAGTATCCCGCCCAGCTCGGCCGCAGCGGCCGCCGGGCCCTGTGAACCTCCCCACGACCCGCCCCTCATGGCCCGACGAGCCCGTTGCGCCGCCGGGCGATCCGATCATCATCGGCACGCACGAATCCGGGGCGGACGACCTTGCACACCGCGCCGTCGTCCCGGCGCAGCACGATTCCCTCCATCAGCGTCGCGCCGACCGTCGACGGGCCGAGAAGACCGGCTACGGCGTCCTCGGTACGAAGGACACCCGAGAACAGCCGCGGGGGGACGACCAGGCCGGCGAGCCGGCACAGCTCGTCACGCTCGTGCACCGGAGCGAACCCGGCACCGGTAAGCAGGATGTCCAGCACGACCAGGTGATCCGGGAGCCGTTCGTACTCCACCGTGTGGGTCAGCCAGAGCCACTCGGCGTACACCACGAGACCTTTCTCCAGCATCGGCCGGAGAACCTCGTACTCCTCGGCGACCCGGGCTCGGAGCGGCCCGAGCTGACCACCTCGATCCATCGCGCCGGGCCCGCCGCGGCCGGCGACCTGCAGTCCGTTCCCCTCCCACCAGATGCAGACGTTGGCCCCGTCGAGCTTCTCCTCGACGACCACCGGACGTCGCAGCCATGCGGCGCGGTCGGCGAAAGGCACCACCCGATCCCCGGATGTGGCCGAATCGGTCGGCCAGAGGTACGGAATGCGGGGGTACGCAGGCGGCGCCATCAACCGTAGGACGCCAGGAGAGCGTCCAGGGTCCAGAGCTTGATCGGCGTGGCACTCGGCACCTTGGCCCGATACCGATCCATCTCCATCAGCAAGCTGGCGTCACCGCTGCCGATCCCCGTCATCGCGAAGTCGACGAGCGGCAGACGCGTGCCGCTGCCCTCGAGCAACGACTCCAGGAACTCGACGTCCCACGGCACCCCCGACACGGCCATCGGCACCGTCGCCGTCAACGCCCGCCGCAACCACTCGACGAACCGCTCCATGCACGTCCGACGGGAATGGCCATCGGCGAGCTGTGCGATCGCGTTGCCCGTCTCGATCACTGCGGTCACCGGGAAGACGAACGTGGCCTCGATGTCCTTCAGCCGCTTGAACTCGGCGACCACCGCCGTGCGCTCGCCGTTCCTGCCCGGCACATCGAGCAGGTTGAAGAGCACGGAGCTGTCCAGGAACACCACATCACCCATCAGGAGATGCCCAGGAGCCGGTCGAGCTCGGTGCTGTCGACGACGGCATCCGACCGGCCCGCGAGGCGGCCGGCGCTGATCAGATCTCCCAGTCGGCCCGACGCCATCATCGCCAGATAGCCCGGCAGGTCGACCAGCCGTGTCACCCTGCTCCGACCGGTGGACCGTTCCCGGTCCACCACCAGTACCCCGAGGTGGTCGTCGCCGCTCAATGCATTGAGCAGGGCAGGGCTGTGGGTGGTGAGAACGACCTGGAAACCCTGCTCGGCACGAGCCGACTTCACGAGCGTCAGCACATTCGCGGCCTGGGTCGGGTGCAGGCCGTTCTCGAGTTCCTCCAACACGAGTGTCAGCGTCGGAGAGACGGTCATCGGCCCCTCGATCGCGACGCCACTCCCCCCGGCGAGCAATGCGGTGATGATGGCCATCATCCGCAACATGCCATCGCTCATCTGCCGAGCGGGGACGGTGACGGTGCGACCGCTGTCCACTTCATCGATCGCGAGCATCACCTCCCCGAACTCACCCCGGCCGATGCCCAAGGAGCGGAGTTCGTATTCGGGAAGTTCCTTGATCGCAGCAACCAGTTCAGAAAAGCGCGTACCACCGTCGCGATGCAATCGAGCAACCGTAGCCGAAAGATTCTCCCCGTTGCGCCGCAACACCACGTCCTGTTCGGGCACGTACTGGCGCATCAATTGGGGTACCGGGTCCAGGTGGAAGACGCCACCCAGCACCCCGAGGATGGCATCTGTCGCTTCCAGCACGTGACGCTCGGCCGCACCTTTCCCGGCCAGCCGCAGTGGTAGCTGTGCAGTCAACAGATGCGTGGCCCGGAACATCACGTGTGGATTGCGACCGCGCTTGTTGTTCCAGATCCTCGCCTCGATATCCGCCCGTTGCGGATCGGGGTCGGTGGTTTCGAGCAACGTCCGGCGACGACCATCGATGACGGCGGTGAGCCGCTCGTAGGTGATCTGCACCTGCGGGCGAACCTGGACCCGGACATCCAATCGCACATCAGCATCGTCCCGCCGAATCGTCACTCCGAGTTCGAAGGAGTCCGACCCGAACGGCGCGCAACCCTCGATTCCGCCGCGAACGGGTCCGGCGTCCCGCCTCGCCCCATCGAGTGCATCGCGGATCTCGCCGCCCTTGGCCAGCCG
This sequence comes from Pseudonocardia sp., assembly GCA_030453005.1. Lineage (GTDB taxonomy): Bacteria > Actinomycetota > Actinomycetes > Mycobacteriales > Pseudonocardiaceae > Pseudonocardia. The sequence goes on from JAKDLE010000034.1 coordinate 10,105, forward strand.
GGACAATACTTGCAGGGCGTCCAGAGCGTTGGACTTCCCGCCGCCGTTACGACCGATCAGAATCGTCAATGGCGAGATCGGCAGCACCACTTCTCGGTACGACTTGAACGCGATGAGGCGAAGCTCGGTGATCCGGTCAGCGACCATGCGGACAGCGTAGCCACGTCGACACAGAACACATCGTCGCGTTCCGGAACGCCACGGCCCCGTTGGCCGGGTCGATCCGACCGAGGTGAAGGACCGCTTCCCGTCGAAGCCCGGCGCGGCCGTGTCGAAGCGACCCGCCCGGCTCCGACGCCCGCCGGTGGGTCAGCCGGGCGAGGCGGATCGCCTCCGCCGAGAGCTCGACGCGTACCTCGGCGCAGGGCGGCGGTGACCAGGGCGGCCGCGCTCGCGGCCTCCGCGTGCACCGCCGCGATCGCGGCCTGCAACCAGGTAGAGCACCTGGAGCACGGCGTCGCGCCGGGCCGCCGCGGCCACGCGAAAGCCAGCGTCACCGCCACTGCGCGACCTGTGACGGCGGGCTCAGGGCCGGGTGGCAGCACAGGAACAGCAGGATCAGCGAGTCGTCGCCGTCGGGGGGTGCCGCGGCGGGTGCGAGCAGCGCGTCGGTGGTCTCCCGCTCGCGGCGGGCGCGGTCGCTGCGCAGCTCGTCGATCAGCCGGCGGGACCCGACACGGATCAGCCAGGCCCGCGGCCCCGTCCGGGACGCCGTCCACCGGCCACTGCCGCGACACGGCCAGCAGCGCCTCCTGCACGGCGTCCTCGCAGGCGTCGAAGTGGCCGTAGCGGCGCACGAGCGCGCCGAGGACCTGCGGCGCCAGTTCGCGCAACAGGTCCTCGACGGCGGTGGTCACGGCAGGGCGGGTTCGGCCGATCCGTCCATCAGCGGGCGGATCTCGACGGCGTCACCGGTGGCCGCGGAGATCCGGGCCGCGATGCCGTCACCCGGTCGTGCCCGGCGCAGTCGACGATCGCGAAGCTCACCAGCACCTCCTTGGCCTCGGCGAACGGACCGTCGACGACCTCCCCGCCCGGGTGGACGGTACGTGACAGGGTCGGGTGCGCCAGGCCCTCGGTGACGACGAGCTCGCCGGACGCCGTCAGCTCGCGGCCCAGATCCTCGTAGAAGCGGCAGAGCTCCAGGAACTCCGGACTCGTGGGGTCCACGTCGTCCCACGAGTCCTGCCTCGTGTACGCGAGCAACATGTACTTCATCGCTTCCGCCCCTCCGGCGCGACGCGGATCATCGTCGAGTCATACCCCCCACTGCCGGGGTAGGTCCAGGACCCGGAGGCGCTGTCCCCGTCCGCGGCGATCCGGCCCCGGTAGTGGGCGGGCGAGCCGGGCTCCCCGGCCCAGATGGTGTGGTCGTCGCCGTCGAGCTCGTAGACGTAGTCGAGGGTGTCACCCGTGCTCGAGTAGCAGCGGGAACGGACCTCCGCGATCGGAAGAATCCGCCGTCCATCCACTCGTAGATGACGGTGCCCGTGGCGCCGCCACTGACCTCCCACGTCCCGACCAGGCGGTCGAGTCGAGGGCCTGTACGTTCATCGCTCGCTCCTTCGTCGTCGCCGTGCCCCAACCGGGGGCACGGCGGTACGTCGGAGC
>JAKDLE010000561.1 GCA_030453005.1 Pseudonocardia sp.
GGGGTGACGACGGCCGTCCCGGGGACGGGGGCCTCGCCGCGGGGGTGCGGGTCCCACACGACCGGTGTCCCGCAGGCCGCCAGTGCGGCCCGGACGTGCTGGTCCGCGGCGACGCCGCGGCCGTAGTCCGAGACCAGCACGGCGCCCGGTGCCCGGCCGCGCCGCCGTCCGTGTAACGCGGGGGCCAACATGTCGTCGAGGCACCGCCCGAGCGCGGCGCCGAAGTGGGCCGCCGCGCGGCCCTGTCCGCGGTCGGCGCGCAGCAGGACCCGCCCGTCCGCGCGGAGCCGGGTCTTGACCGCGGTGCCGCCCGTGGCCGGGCCCGCGAGCACCTCGACGCAGCCGGTCAGCATCTCGTGGAGCCGCCGTGCCGCGTCGTCGTCGTCCAGCGCGGCGACGAGCCGCACCGCGGGCCCGTCCGCGGCGAGCAGCACCGCGGCCAGACCGGCGCCACCGGGCCGGGCGGAGTCGCCGTCGACCTCCAGCACCGGGGCGGGCGCGTCCGGGCACAGCCGCTCCGCCCGCCCGTCGACGTCCTCGTCGAGCAGCACGTCGCCGACGACGAGCACCCGCGGCGTCCCGACGCCGGGCGCGCGCCGGGCCGGGCCGGAGGCCGAGGCAGCCGCAACGCCGTGGGACCTCGCGAGCCCCGTCACGAGGTCACCACGTCGCGGGCCTCGACGGTGCGGTCGGGCACGGTGGTCGCCGACTCCAGGTGCACGGCGCCCGAGGGGAGGATCCCGGCGCCGCCGAAGCGGGCCAGCACCCGCAGCTGGGCCACGACGTCCTCTCCGCAGTGCACCGGGGGCAGCTCCGGCCAGAACGCGAAGCCGCCCACCTCGTCGAGCGCCCGACGGTCGTAGAGCACGCAGCCGCCGACCCAGGCGATCTTGTAGGCGACCCAGCGTTCGTCGGGCCCGACGTGCCGGTCGGCGAGATGGGTGGGGTTGGCGGCGTTGTGCAGTGTCCAGCGCGCCCAGGCGTGGTTGCCGGGCTCGACGCGCTCCGGCTGGGGCGGACCGTCCCAGCGTTCGAAGGGGGCCAGCTCCAGTGGACGGTGGTCCGCCAGGTGCGACAGGCCCTGCACGGCCGCGCCGACGAAGCCGCAGCCCAGCTCGACGATCGCCTCGTGCAGCCGCGCCACGGTGCCGGGTTCGAGCCACACGTCGTCGTCGACGAAGAGCACGTACCGGGCCGAGGAGGACTCGACCAGCGAGGCGCGGTGCTCGGCGAGCCCGCGCCGGGGGAGGTGCCGTCGGGTGCGCACGCGCCGTCCGCCTGCCTCCAGGACCCGCAACATCGCGGCGGCGGGAGCGGTGTCGTAGGAGGGCGGACCCGTCGACTGGTCGCTGACGAGCACGTCGAAGGGATGGTCCTGCCCGGCCAGCCCGGCGAGGGTGGTGGCGAGCTCGACGGGTCGGTCGCAGGTGGGGACGAGCACCTCCAGCTCGGGAGCGGGCAGCTCGGGAGCGCGCAGCTCGGGAGCGGGCGGCGTCGTCTGCTCTCGGTCGGTCGGTTCCACCCCGACGAGGTCGCCACTCTGACGGAGATCAAACGTAGCCGGCCTAACCGCTACTCGAAGCGACCAACTACTACTCACTGTGGCGGCCAATTCGTGCACCGTCGTTGCTGATCGTGCAGCAGGTATTCCGCCGGCTGGAGCCGAGATAGGTGCTGGATGATCAGCAACTCCCGGAGTGGAGCGGGCGGGGGATCCGGGGACTAGTCGAAGAAGCGGGCCTTCACCGTCGCCGGTACGTCCGCCGTCGTCGGGGTCAGGTCGGCGAAGACGGTGGCGCCGTCGTTGCCCACGTGCAGCGGGTACCAGCGCGGGGCGCCCGGGCGGGCGCAGATCCCCTTGACGGTCTGGGTGTCCAGGAGCCGGACGTGCGTCGGGTCGGCCACCGCGTTGACGTGGCGCCACCACGGCGAGAGCACGTGCAGGATCCCGCCCGGGCGCAGGAGGCGGTGGCACTCGTCGACGAGTGCCAGGAAGTCGATCAGGTGCTCCAGCACGTGCACCGCGAAGATCCGGTCGACGGAGCCGTCGCGGAACGGCAGATCGGTGGACACGTCGGCCTGCACCGCCACCTCACCGGTGCGCCGCACGTCCACGCCGAGGTTCGTCGGGTACTGGCGCTGGTCGCCGCAGCCGAGGTCGAGCACCACCGGCTCCCGGCCTGCGACGCGCACCCGGTCCCACACGGCGTGCACGCCTGCGAGCCGCCCGATCAGGGTGCGGGCCAGCGCCAGCTCGGCCGGACGGTCGACCTCCCCGGTGAGGTGCACGACGCCGCCGTCGGCCTCGCCGCGCAGGCGCAGGGAACGCACCCGTTGGTCGTGGGTGAACAGCTCCGCGACGGCGCACGTGAGGTCGCTGTCGCAGAGGGTGGTGCGGTGCGCCGACATCGGCGCGGCCCCGATCCGCACGGGATCTCCTCTCTGTGGTCCGCGCCGGTTGGTACCCGAGTGGCCCTCGACCAAACAGAGGGCTACCAACAGTAGTAGTGGTGACGGAGAGTAGCAACAGGGGTGATCGCGTTTAGGGCACGGCCGTTTGGTGGACCTCTAGGGGGTGCGGACCCCCATGCCATTCGACGCCGTGCTGTTCGACCGGGACGGCACGCTCGTCGTGGACGTGCCCTACAACGGTGACCCGGCCCGGGTCCGACCGGTGCCCGGTGCCGCGGCGGCTCTCACCCTCCTTCGTGACGTCGGGATACCCGTCGGAGTCGTCACCAACCAGGCGGGAATCGCTCGCGGCCTGCTGACCGGGGATGCGGTGCGGGCGGTCAACGCCCGGGTCGAGGAGCTGCTGGGGCCGTTCGCGGTGTGGCAGGTGTGCCCGCACGGCCCGACCGACGGATGCCGGTGCCGCAAACCCGAGCCGGGGATGGTGCTCGCCGCCGCCGCGGCGCTCGGGGTGCCCGCGGGCCGCGTCGCCGTGGTCGGCGACATCGGGGCCGACGTGGCGGCGGCCGAGGCCGCAGGCGGGGTCGGGGTGCTGGTCCCCACGCCCGCCACCCGCGCCGAGGAGGTCCGCGACGCCCGGGTGGTGTGCCGGAACCTGCTCGACGCCGTGCGCCACCTGCTCGGCGAGGCGACGGCCGACCCCCGCCGCGCC
>JAKDLE010000562.1 GCA_030453005.1 Pseudonocardia sp.
GGGGTCGGACGGGGTGCGCTCGGCCGGGCGGCCGAGAAGTCGGGGGCGAGGAAGGGGTTGGCCAGCTGTCGTGAGACGACCGACTGCGGCACCACCCGGGGCTTGGCGGCGGCCGGTGGCTCCACCGGCGCGGCCCCGTCGGTCTCGGGTCCCGTGTCGAGGCCCGCGGCCCGCAGCACGTCCCGCTTGGCCGCCCTGGCCTCGTCGGAGACGACGGCGTCCTCGGCGAGGAGCGCCAGGAGCGCCGGTTCCCGTACGGCGGTCATCGCCAGGGTCCGCGCGATGCCGTCGAGGCGCTTGAGCTGCTCGCCCCGGTGCGCGTCGCTGCCGGCCTCGTCCGCCTGGACCCGGGCGCGCTCCTCGCGCAGCAGCAGCGCGACCGCCTGGAACCTCGTACGCGTCGCGGCCGTCAGCCTGCCGTTCCGCAGGGCGGCCTCGACGTCTCCGACGGCGCGCGCGAGCACCGACATGACGTCGTTGCCGTCCCCGCGGCCGCGTCGTCGGTCCCGCGGGGCGCTCCGGCGAGCCCTGGTCTGGGGCCGGCCTCGTCCTGCCACGAACTCCTCCTCCGGATGCCCGGCAGGGGCCGCCGGGGCGGCCCCGCCGCGCACAGTGCTGCGATCGGGTGACGGGCGTCGCGCGGAGAGGCCACCTGGCCCCTCCGAGACGCGACCTCGCCCAGGGATCTGGGGGAGACCGCCCGCCGCGGGCCGGACGGCCCGCACAACGCAAAGCGGGCCACCGGTCGACGGTCGCGGCACCCACCGCGCGGCCGTGCCGGGCGCACAGCGCCCGGCGGGGTCGATCTCCCGACCATCGTACCGCCTGCCGGACCGCAGCGTGGCTGCGGCAGGACGGCGTCCGTGTTCCCTGCCGTCGTGGACACCCCGTCTCCTCCGCTTGCGTCCATCAGCACCAGATCGGGAAGCAGCACCGGCACCGCGGCCAGGCAGCCCTGCGCGGTCGCCTCCGTGCCGACCGCCACGAACGGGTCGGCCGCGCCCACCACCTCGGCCGCGGCCTGGCGGGTTCGGAGGCGGCCTGCTGCACGCCGTGTCCGTGGACCCCGTTCCAGGCGCCTGAGATCCTCATGTCGTGGAAGGGTCACGGCGTCTGATCAGTTCCGGATCTCCCCTCGAACCGCGCATCGGCTTCTCGCGAGCGGTCCGTGCGGGTTCCTACGTCGTGGTGGCCGGGACGGCACCGATCGGGGACGACGGCGTGACGGTCGGCCCAGGGGACGTGTACGCACAGACCGTGCGCTGCCTGGACGTCGCCGAGCGGGCGCTCCTCGATGTCGGCGCCACGATCGCAGACGTGGTCCGGACCCGCGTCATGCTCGTCGACGTGACGCGCTGGGAGGAGGCGGGGCGCGCCCACGGCGAGCGGTTCGCCGCCGTCCGGCCCGTGAGCACGTTCGTCGGGGTGTCGCGGTTCATCGATCCGTCGTGGCTGGTCGAGGTGGAGCTCGACGCCGTGATCGGTACCACCTGACGGTCGCGAGCGCCCCGGATCACGACCCGGTGGATGGGCGCGCCGTCCACGACCGTGTCGAGCTACGTGACACCGCGTCCCGCGGCGGGAGGTTCGCGTCGGCGGCGGGGACGTTGTCCCGAGGACGGGGAGGCGCCTGAACTCACCTCGACCGGCCATCATGCGTCGTGTCCGGACGACTGAGGACATGGCTATCGGGGGACTCGACGTCGCTCCCGAGCTCGTTACCCCCGGCTGGGAGGCGACTCAGCCACGGCAACGGCCTGAGCAGTCCAGGTTCACCCGGGCGGCCGGCATGTCCGCCGTCGCGGCGGGCCTGCTGTTCAGCGGTTGCGGGTTCGCGACAACAGGTCGAGTTCCTCGGCCCGGTGGACCGCCGCCCGACGGTTGTTCACGCCGAGCTTGGCGTAGATGTTCCTGGTGTGGGTGCGCACGGTGTTCAGGGACACGATGAGCCTGCGGGCGATGTCCGGGCCGCCCAGGTCGGTGGCGAGCAGTCGGAGCACGGCGAGTTCACGTTCGCTCAAGGGGTCGATCAAGGCCGGGCTCGCGGTCGTCCGGTCCGGCGTCCTTCGGAAGGCGGTCAGCAGTCGCCGGACATGGTTCGGCGCGATCCGGCGTTTCGCGGCCGCTTCCAGTAGGACCGCCATGGGTGGGCCCTCGTCGACCAGGGTCCGGACGTAGCCTTCCGGCTCGGCCAGCGTCAGGGCGCGTTCCAGTGGCGCCAGCGCCGCGGGGATGTCGCCTCGCATCCCGAGCGCGAGCGCCTGCAGCACACTGATCTCGATGAGGCTTCCCGTCCTGTCGCCGTCCTCCGCTGCGCGCCGGAGACGGTCCAGGAGCCGGACGGCCTCGTCGTGTGATCGCTCTGCGCGTTCGCTCTCGTACCGGGCCAGAAGCACTCTGGCCAGGGTAGCCGGCGACGAACCCGGCGAGGTCGTCGCGGCCCTGCATCGACAGCGCCGCCAGCTGCAGCGCGGCGATCCACCCCTCGGTGCGCCCCTCCAGCGCGGCGACATCGCGTGCAGTCAGGGCCAGTCCCATCGCCCCGGTGAGGTAGGCCGCGGTCTCGTCGGGGGTGAACCTCAGGTCGGCGGCGCGGACCTCGACCAGCTCACCGCGGGCCCGCATCCGGGCCAGCGGCAACGCCGGGTCGGCGCGTCCGGCGATCACCAGATGTACCTGCGGGGGGAGGTGCTCGAGCAGGAACTCCATCCCGTCGTGCACCTCACGCGCGTCGATGACGTGGTAGTCGTCGAGCACCAATACCACCTCGTCCGGGGCGGCGGACAGGTCGTTGACCACGGTGGCGAGGACGTCCTCGATCGGGGAGCGGGGCGAGGCCAGCAGCGACAGCGCGGCGCCACCGACCTGGGGCACCGCGGTGCGCAGCGCGGTGATCAGGTAGGTCCAGAACGTGGTCGGGTCGTTGTCGCGCCGGTCGAGGGAGAGCCACGCCGCGCGCCGTCCGTCGGCCGCGAGCCACTCCGTCAGCAACGTCGTCTTGCCGAACCCGGCCGGCGCCGACACCAGCGTCAACGCCGACCCGGCCCCCGGGGGGGGGGGGGCGCGGGCCCCGGGGGGGGGGCCCCCCCCCGGGGGGGGGCGGCCACCCGGGGCCGCGCACCCC
>JAKDLE010000563.1 GCA_030453005.1 Pseudonocardia sp.
TCGCCGACGGCGTCCGCCCGCGCGAAGGACCCGGATCGCCCGGGCCGGTCTCAGCCGGCCGCGGCGCACCGGCGGGGCGGACCGCGACGGGGAATCGCTCCGGGCCGGTACCGGCTGGTCAGGCGCTCACCGGCAGGGGCACGGCGAACCTGGGACGCCGCCGCACCGGGCTGCCGGACATGGCTGCGGATGCGGAACCGGTAAACCCGCACGATGCCGGTCACGGCCGCGACGATCTGCTCGGCGAACGACACCGTGCCGCCGATCGCCAGCGCGACGGTCAGCTGGACGAGCGTGACGACCAGGTCCGTGTGCCCGATCTGGAGCCCGACACCGGGCCCGGCCAGGCCGTGCGACACGTGCTCGGCGGCCACCCGCAGTGCGGGCTGGGCCATGACGCAACCGCTGACGATCTGCAGCAGGCCGCGGTGACGCCCGACCAGTCGCCACCGCAGCGCCGTGACCATCGCGACGACGACGCCGAGCGTGGCGACGTGCACGGGGAGCCCGCCGACCGCGAGGTCGGAGGCGACGGCGACGGCGACGGCCAGCGCCGCGGCCGCCACGAGCGGGCGGAAGCGGGGCTTGGCGACACCACGACCCGGACTCACACCGGCACCCTACGGTCCGCCGGGCCCCGGCCCTGGGACGTCCCGACTGCGCGAGTCGCGCCGCTCGGGGCCGCGCCGCAGCGGGGGTGCAGGCGGCGTCAGCAGGCGAAGCCGGGCACGTGCTCGTCCATGATCCCGGGCACCGCGGGTCGGCCGGTGCGCCCACCCAGCGCAGCACCGTCGACCTCCCCACCGTCGACGGCGACGAGGACATCGTCTGGTGGCGGGACGGCCGCGAGGTGGCCACCATATGGCCGATCAGGCTCGTCAGGCGTCGCCCCAGTCGTAGAAGCCGCGGCCGGACTTGCGGCCCAGCTCCCCCGCCGCCACCTTGTCGACGAGCAGCCGCGGCGGGGCGAAGCGCTCACCGAACGCCCCGGTGAGGTTGCGGGCGATGTCGAGCCGGACGTCGAGGCCGACGAGGTCGGTGAGCCGCAGCGGGCCCATCGGATGCCGGTAGCCCAGCTCCATGGCCTTGTCGATGTCCGCGGCCGCCGCCACGCCGTCCTCCAGCATCCGGATGGCCTCCAGACCGATCGCCACGCCGAGGCGGCTGGTGGCGAAGCCGGGGGCGTCGCGGACGAGGATCGTCTCCTTGCCCACCAGCGCCGCCGCGGCACGGGCCCGGTCGACCTGCTCGTCGGCGGTGACGGCCGTGTGCACGATCTCGATCAGCGGCATCGACCAGACGGGGTTGAAGAAGTGCAGGCCCAGGAAGCGGTCCGGGTGTGCCAGCGACTCGCCCAACGCGGTGATCGGCAGACCGCTGGTGTTGGACGCGAGCAGCACCGGCTCGCGGCGCTCCGCGGCGGCCAGCACGCGGCGCTTGAGGTCGAGTCGCTCGGGCACCGACTCCACGATGAGGTCCAGACCGGTGTCCAGCTCCCCGACGTCGGCCGCCGTGCGCAGCAGCCCCGGCACCGCGTCCGCGGCCGCCCGGTCGAGCCTGTCGCGCTGCGCGGCCCCGGTGGCGCGGCTCTCGATCGTCTCCCGCGCGGCCGCGGCCTGCTTCTCCTGCGGCTCGACCAGCGTCACCTCGCACCCGGCCGCGGCGAACACGTAGGCGATGCCGGTGCCCATCGTGCCGCCGCCGATCACGGCGATCCGCTGTGGAGGCGCAGTCACCCCGCCCCCAGCCGCTCGCGCCCGGCGTCGGTCAGGAAGCGGTGCGCGCCCGCCGTGGCGAGCAGCGGCGGGTCCTGCGTGTAGAGGCGCGCGACGTCGGCGGCGTGCAGGCCCAGCTCCCGCGCGGCCTGGTGCGCCTCCAGCTTGTGCAGCCGTCCGGCGGGGGCCGCGGCGAACCGCTCCAGCAGGCGGGACTCGGCCGCGAACGGTGTCGGCCCGGCCTGCACCTCCGCCAGCTCCCCGAGCAGGGCCTCCATCTGGCTGCCGAACGTGCGCAGCATCTGCCGGAGCTGCTCGACGCGGTCGATGCTCTGCGCGGCGTCGCCGCCCGCGCCCTGCCAGGTGCGCCTGGGGTGGCGGCGCAGGTACTCCTGCTCCAGCTCCAGCATGCGGTCGGTGTGGTGACGGAACTGGTCGGCGGTGCCGTGCAGGAACACCCAGTTGCGGGTGGCGTGGGCGCGGGTGCCCTGGCGTTCCAGCTCGGCGTCGGACAGCTCGCGAGCGGGCAGTCCCGCTGTGGGTGGACGGTCCATGGCGGCCTCCTGGGGATGGGCGTCCTCGACGACGGGCATCCGAACTCTACAAGTCGGTGTCCGATCGTCAAGGACGTGTAGTACGTCTGGCGGTTACCGCAGCCCGACGTGCCCGCACACGAAGGCTGCCGTGGGCATCGTGGTGCACCCGGACCAGGGTTGCGGCCGGCCACGGCCATGTCGGCGGTGCGGACGAGCAGCGCCTCGTCGGCGTCGAGCGCATCGCGTACCCGTGTCAGGTTCGGGTCCGGCACGGCGACCAGGACCGGCTCCCCCAGCCGTAGCCCCTCCCGCACCGCCGCAGAACAGCGCGGTGCGTTCCAGGCCTCGACGCTCGGGGATGGTGGCCATAGCACTCCTGCCGACGATCCGGCCCAACCGGGCGGACGGTGCGGATCCTATCCTTTCCGGTAGGTCCCGTGTCCCGTCCTCCGGCGCAATGCGTGCAACCGGCCGGGTGGTTCGCACCGTCCTCGTCACAGAGCGCCCACACCCGTCGATCGGAGCCCCCATGACGCGCATCCTGCTCACCGCGGCGATCGCGACCCTGCTGCTGACCGGCTGTGCGGGGCCCGCCCCGGCGGCGGGCGGTGGTCCGGCCCCCGTCCCGGCGATCACCACCCGCGGCGTCGGCACCGTCACCGCGACCCCCGACACGCTGACCATCGTGCTCGGCGTCGCGACCCGCGGCCCGAGCGCGGCCGATGCGCTCGACGAGAACAATGCGCGCGCGGCCGCCCTGATCGAGACCCTCACGGCGCGCGGGGTGGCCGACGAGGACATCCAGACCAGCCGACTGTCGATCTCCCCGACCTACAGTGACAGCGGTCGGATCACCGGCTACGAGGT
>JAKDLE010000564.1 GCA_030453005.1 Pseudonocardia sp.
GTGGCTCGACCGCATCGGGCTGGGCGGGGGCGGGCCCTCCGGGGTGGTGACGGTGCTGGTGGGGGCCTCGGCCTGGGTCGCCGTCGCGGTGGCGCTGCGGGCACTGGGCGCGGAGGGGACGGCCCGTGCCGCGCTGCCGTTCGGGGTGCTGTTCCCCGGCGCGGTGTGGGTCGGGGTGTCCGCGGACGGCCTGTTCGCCGGAGTGCTGGCCTGGGGGGTGGCGCTGCTGGCGGTCGGGGCCACCCGCTCCGGGACCCGCGCCGACGCCGCGGCGTTCGGCGGCGGCGTGCTGCTCGGCTGCTGCCTGTACCTGTCCGTCGGCCTCGTCCTGGGTGGCCTGGTGCCGCTGGCGGTGCTCGCCGTGACCCGGCGACGGCGCGCGGTGGCGTGGTCGGTGGCCGGGGTGCTCGCGGTCGCCGGGGCGTTCACGCTGGCCGGCTTCTGGTGGTTCACCGGGTTCGAGCGGGTGCAGGTGATCTACGCGCTCTCCATCGCGCAGTACCGGCCCTACGGGTACTTCGTCTGGGCCAACCTGGCGGCCCTCACGTTCGCGCTCGGCCCGGCGGTGATCGCCGGGATGCGTCGGCTCACCGTGGCCCCGAGGGCGCTGCCGGGGGCCGTGGTGCTGCTCGTCGCGGCCGGGACGGCGGCGATCGTGATCGCCGACCTCTCCGGTCTGAGCAAGGGCGAGGTGGAGCGGATCTGGCTGCCGTTCGGGATCTGGCTGGTGGCGAGCTGCGCGCTGCTGCCGCGCCCACGGCTGTGGTTGGCCGCCCAGGCCGTACTGGCTCTGGGCGTGAACCACCTGCTGTTCACCGTCTGGTGAGATGACGGCGTGCACCCCGCCGCGGAGGAGCTGCGCGCAGGCCCGGTGACCCTGCGCCGGTGGCGCGCCGACGACGCCGACGAGCTGTACCGCATCGTCTGCGAGTCGCTGCCGCACCTCGCGCCCTGGATGGCGTGGGCCGCGAGCGGCTACGCCGACACCGACGCCCGCGAGCACCTCACCCAGGCGCACGCGGCCTGGGTCGGGGGCGTCGACTACCACTACGCGATCACCGACCGGGTCGGCGCGCTGATCGGCAGCTGCTCGATGATGGGCCGCATCGGGCCGGGCGGCATGGAGATCGGCTACTGGCTGCATCCCGCCCACACCGGCCGTGGGTACGCCACCGCGGCCGCGGCCGCACTGACCGCCGAGGCGTTCCGCATCGGCGCCGACCGGGTCGAGATCGTGCACGACACAGCCAACGTGCGCAGCGGGGCGATCCCCCGCAGGCTCGGCTTCACCGAGGTGACCCGTCGCCCCGCGCAGGGGGCGATGTCGTCGGGGGAGGCCGGTGCGGACCTCGTGTGGCGCCGCACGCCGTGACCCGCCGCGGCTACAGGGCCGTCACCCGGCCGTCGGGGCCGCGCAGCGCGATGTCGCGGAACGTGGCCGCCGCGGTGCCGTGGCCGAAGTGGCTGACGACGAGCAGACCCACCGTGCGGACCCGCGCCGGGGGCGGGCCGATCAGCGTGTCGTGGTCGACCCACAGGTCGCGCGACTCGCGACGCCACCGCCCGAGACCGGCCGGGCCGCGGCGCACCGGCACGTGGGTGAGCGGCGACCACCCCGGTACCGGACAGCGGAACGCGTCGTCGTCGGGGTCCAGGACGGTGCTCCAGAACCAGCTCAGCTCGTGCCCCGTGCCGAAACCGGCGGTGATGCCCAGGTGGTCGTGCCCGGCGAGCACGTTCTCCGGGCCACTGCCGGGGAGCTGCTGCACCCGCCAGCTCCACTCCAGCCGCGTGCCGGGCAGGAGCCCGACGTCGACGTCGCGCTCCAGCGCCGCCGCAGCGTCGTCGCAGCGCACCTCGATGGCCGCCCGGCCCTCGGAGTGCGTGTGTCGGAACACCTCGTCGGGGCCCAGGGCCAGCCCGTGGCGCCCGCCCCCCGGCGGCACCACGGGATCACGGAGCCGAGCCTGCTCGGCGGCGACCAGCACCGGATCGGCCGCCCCCGACGGCAGCCCGGCGAGCCCGACGACGGGGTCGGTCGTGGCCGGCCAGATCAACACGGTGACGTGCAACGCTCCGCGGTCACGCCCGTAGTGTGCGGACCCGGCGACGACGCCACCGTTCGCGTCGGTCCACCGGCCGAGGTGGACGCACAGCTGCAGCGGCCCGGACCGGTCGGCGACCACCGTGGTGGTGTCGCGGGCGCAGCCGAAGACCGACCCGCCCGGGACGCGTCCCCAGAGATGGTGCCGGGCGCCCGCCCCGTCCCCGGTGGACCAGCGGATGCGGCCCGAACCCAGCAGGGTGACGCGCTCCCCGCGGCGGACGGTCAGGCCGGTGTCGGTCCACGGCGGCCGGTCGCCGGGCAGCACGAGATGCGCCGCTCGGGGGGCCGTCCGCTGCTGCACGGGCACACCCTGGCACGTGACCGGGGCGCGCCGGTGCGGTTCAGTGGTTCTGGTGGTAGGCCTCGAGCACGTTGGACGGGATACGTCCCCGCTCCGAGATCTTCATGCCCTGCTGCTGCGCCCATTCACGAATGGCCTGGTTCTGCTCACGGTCGGTGCCCGCACGGGAAGGGGCGGACGTGGCGGAAGAGCTCGAACCGCGCCGACCGCTGGTGCGACGAGCCGCGGAAACGTACGGTGCAAGCGCATCCCGCAAACGGGACACATTGGCGGACGAGAGGTCGATCTCGTAGCCCTTGCCGTCGATGGCGAACTCGACCTGCTCGTCGGCCTCGGAACCGTCCAGGTCGTCGATGAGGGTGACCGTCGTCTGCTTTGCCACGTACGTGCCTTTCTCGGGTTCCTGCGAATACGCCGATGAGCCCCCGCGGTGGACGGGGGTCGAGGTCTGGGTCGGGGGTGCGATGCCACAATTTCCTACGCACACGATAAACGAACGTCTCACCCATTGTCGATCGGGGGTCGCCGATCGGTACGTCGGAGGTGTCGGGGGCCCCGACGCACCGCCGAAACGACGATTCTGCGATAGCCGGTAAAGCGCCGGTCAGATGTCGGCACGGGGTGCAGGATCTCCGGCCGAGATCAGTGCGGTTCGCCCGGACCCCTGATCCGGCCCCGCGCGCGGGAGAGCGCCCGTCGCCACGGTG
>JAKDLE010000565.1 GCA_030453005.1 Pseudonocardia sp.
CGGCTTGCAGGTGCAAGTGCAGCGGCTGGTGGGGGTGTACTCGGACCCCGCCTCCCAGGTGTTCGCCTATCCCGACGGGAAAGTGACCCAGTTCGTCACCACCACCTTCGCCTGCCTCCCGCGCGGCGGACAAATGCACCCTGACGGTGTAGAGACCTCACAGGCGGACTTCTTCTCCCCGGATGAGCTTCCGGCACCGTTGCTCCCCATGCACCCGCGGTGGCTCACCGACGCCCTCTCAGGCGACACAGGACTCATCGACTGATAGGACGCATCCCCTTCGGGGCGCATGGTGTCAAAAGCGCTGGCGCTTCTCGTGCGGAGCACCGGCCTGAGCGCGCCGTTTAGCTTGATCAACCCCGGGTCCGGTCTCCCACCGTCCGAGCAACACCACCGGACGGTAGGAGTCTCCAGGGCGGCGACCAGCTCTCGAAAGATCATGATGAGCGCGCGCCCAAGGGCGCACCGACCAATGACCTCAGACGGGCCAGGTCTCCTGCCGGTGGGCGGCGTCCCAGAACATCCACTCGTACTGGGTAGCGCGATGGAACGCGGTGTGCATGCGCGCCACTGTGCCGGGGTCGGCCTGGTCGGCGAGGTGGTCCACGATGTCCCGGGCGGTGTCGGTGGCAGCAGTGAAGTCAGGATCACCATAGGTGGCGATCCAGTCCCCGTACGGGTGCGTGCTCAGGTCACCGACGGCGGCCTTCAGGCGGGTTCCGACGTCGTCGTAGACCCAGAAGCACGGCAGGATGCCGGCCGCGAGGACCGGGTAGCTTCCCGATGTCGCGAGGCTCAGCAGGTAGGAGGTGTAGGCAACCGTGGTCGGTGAGGGCTCGGCGACGTTGAGATCGGTGACATGGGCGGCGTGCAGCTGCCGCTCGACCTCGACCACCTCCCGCGCGGCCTGCGCCCAGAACGCCATTTCCTCCGACGCCTGGGCCTGAGCGGCGGCCGCAGCCAGGACCCGGCCGTAGTCGGCCAGGTAGAGCGCGTCCTGGGCGAGGTAGTGCCGGAACGTCTCTTCCGCCAGGGTCGCGTCGCTCAGCTGGTGCAACAAGGGCAGCGCATCGATCGACTCGCGGACCCTGGCCGTGCGATGCCACGCCACGGCGCTGAACACGCCAGTGTCGTCGTGGTCGCGAATCGTCTCGGGCATGGAGGTGTGTGGGCTGGTCATCGGTCGTCCTTCCAGTCGTTCTCGTCTTTCCAGATGTCGTGGCAGTGGTGCACGGGGCCGGGTCCGTGGCCGATGTGGAGCGCGTCGGCGGCCCGCAGGGTGCCGGTGAGCCAAGTCTTGGCCTGGCGGGTGGCCTCTAGCAGGGACCCGGTGCGCGGGGCGAGTGCGGCGATCGCGGAGGACAGGGCGCACCCGGTGCCGTGGGTGTTGACCGTGGGTACCCGCGGGCCGGTCAGCAGCTGCTCGCCCGCGTCGTCGAGCCACAGGTCGGTGGCGTGTGCGTCGCCGCCGAGGTGCCCCCCCTTGACCAGCACCCGCGCGGCGCCCATCTCCCGGAGCGCGATGGCCTGGGCGCGCATGGTGTCGAGGTCTTCGGCGGGATCGGCGTCGAGCAGCACGGCGGCCTCGGGGACGTTCGGCGTGATGAGGGAGACGTACGGCAGGAGTTGGCGCATCGGCTCGACGGCGTCCTCGGCCAGCAGCCGGGAACCGGCGGTGGACACCATGACGGGGTCGAGGACCACAACCGGCACCGCGTCGGGGCGCTTGTCGAGGAAGGCGAGGACGGTCTCGATGGTGGCCGAGGAGGCGAGCATCCCGATCTTGGCGGCGTCGACCGTCATATCGTCTACGAGGGTGTCCAGTTGGGCGCGGACGAAGTCCGCGGGGACGACGTGGACACCGGTGACTCCCTGGGTGGACTGGGCGGTCAGTGAGGTGAGCACCGCGGTGCCGTAGGCACCCAGTGCGGAGAAGGTCTTGAGGTCGCCTTGGATACCGGCCCCGCCGGAGGGATCGGAGCCGGCGATCGTCAGCGCGATCGGTGGGCGGGGGTTCACGGTTGCCCGTCCCACGCGGCCCGCAGGCGCGCGGCCGCCGCGGCTGGTTCCTCCGCGGCGCACACCGTCGAGACGACCGCCACGCCGGCGGCGCCGCTGTGGCGCAGCATGCCGGCGCGTTTCGTGGTGATGCCGCCGATGGCGACGACCGGCCACGGGCTCGCGGCGGCCACCGCAGCCACCCCGTCCGGGCCGATCGGAGTGCCGTGGTCAGGCTTGGTCGCCGTCGGCCACACCGGTCCAACGCCGAGGTAGTCCAAGACGCCGTCACCGAGCCCGCGTGTTGTGCCAACCTGCTCGATCGTGCTGACCGACAGCCCGACCATGGCGTCCGGCCCGAGCAACTGCCGGGCCTGAGCAGGCGGCATGTCGCGCTGACCGACGTGGACGCCGTCGGCGCCGATGTCCTGAACGAGGTGGACCCGGTCATCGACAATCAGCGGCACCCCGGTCCCCGCCAGCACCTCGCGGACCGCCACGCCGAGGGCGACGAAGTCGGCGTCGGTGGCGCCCGGGTCACGCAACTGCACCACGCTGACCCCGCCCGCGACCGCAGCCTGCACGGTCGCGGGCACGCCCCGTGGGCCGCACAAACCGGTGTCGGTGACCAGGTAGAGGCTGAGGTTCACCGGTCGGCGGGTCACCGGAGCACCACCTTCTCGGTCAACTTCTGCGGGTTGAGGGTGGCGAGAGAGTCCAGCAGCGCGACGGCGAAGCTCCCCGGCCCGGCGGCACGCTCGGCCGCGACCTCGGCGGCCACGGTGTATGTCGCGGTCGCGGCCGTGGCGGCCAGGAGCGGGTCGTCGGTGGTGGCGGCGAAGGCAGCCATGAGCGCGCCCAGCGCGCACCCACCGCCAGTGACCTGGGTCAACCATCGATGGCCGTTGTCCACCCGCACCAGCCGGGTGCCGTCGGTGAGGTGGTCGACCTCCCCGGAGACCGCGACGATGGTGCCGTGCTCCCGGGCCAGCGCCCGGCCGGCGTCGAGGGCGTCCTCGGCGGCGTCGACGGTCTCCGGGCCCCGCCCACCGCTGCCCCCACCGGCCAAAGCGAGAATCTCTGAGGGGTTGCCCCGGACGAGTGCCGGGGAGGCGT
>JAKDLE010000566.1 GCA_030453005.1 Pseudonocardia sp.
GCCGCCGCTGCCCGTGGTGGCCCACCTGTGAGGCCGCGCTCACCCGCGTCGACGACGTCAGCCTGGTCGTGCGCGGGGAGGCGGCGGTGGCGCTGCGCGAGGC
Organism: Pseudonocardia sp.; assembly: GCA_030453005.1. GTDB lineage: Bacteria > Actinomycetota > Actinomycetes > Mycobacteriales > Pseudonocardiaceae > Pseudonocardia. The sequence continues at coordinate 104 of JAKDLE010000566.1, forward strand.
AGGCGTGCGCTCCGTCGCGGAGCTCGCCGCGCTCGATCCGACGGCCGAGCCGCCCGTCCCGTTCCCGGGGCAGCCCTTCGCCGACGTCGTCGCGCTCGCCCGGGCGTGGCGGCGGGAGCTGGCGGTGGTGCGTCGGGTGCCGCGGGTTCCGGTGCCGCGGGCCGACGTCGAGGTCGACATCGACATGGAGAGCTTCGGCGAGTCCGGCGCGTACCTGTGGGGGGTGCTGATCGCCTACCCGGGCGGGGCCCGACCCGGCGACGAGGCGGAGGGCTACCGCGGGTTCGCCACCTGGGAACCGGTGCCCACCGACGACGAGGCCCGTTCGTTCGCCGAGTTCTGGGCCTGGCTCTCCGGCGTGCGTGCGCGGGCCGCCGCGTCGGGTCGCACCTTCGCGGCCTACTGCTACAACGAGCAGGCTGAGAACCGGTGGCTGCTCGCCTCCGCCCAGCGTTTCGCCGGAGAGCCGGGCATCCCACCGCTGGCCGAGGTGCAGGCGTTCATCGCCGAGCCGCTGTGGGTCGACCTGTTCGCCGTGGTCAACGACTGGTTCCTCTGCGCTCAGGGCAAGGGCCTCAAGCGCATCGCCCCCGCCGCGGGCTTTGCCTGGCGCGACGACGAGGCGAGCGGCGAGAACTCGATGCGCTGGTACCGCGACGCCGTCGGGATGGACGGCGCACCGCCCGACCTCGAGCAGCGGCGCAGGCTGTTGGAGTACAACGCCGACGACGTCGCCGCCACCAGTGCGGTGCGGAACTGGATGTCCTCCCCGGCGGTCGAGCAGGTCCCCCTGGCGTCCGACCTCTGAACCGGGACCCTCTCCAGACCCGCTGCTACCTCGGGGCCATCCGCAGGGCGCCGTCCACGCGGATGGTCTCGCCGTTGATGTAGTCGTGCTCCAGCAGGAACGCGGCGGTGCGGGCGTAGTCCTCGGGCTGGCCCAGACGGTGCGGGAACGGCACCCCGGCGGCGAGGCCGGTGCGCACCGGCTCGTCGAGCGAGGCCAGCATCGGCGTGTCGATGATGCCGGGCGCGATGGTGTTGACGCGCACGCCGAACTGCGCGAGGTCGCGGGCCAGGCAGATCGTCATGCCCGCCACCGCGGCCTTCGAGGCGGCGTACGCGGCCTGTCCGACCTGCCCCTCGAACGCCGCGATCGACGCCGTGTTGACGATCGCGCCCCGCGCGTCGTGCTCCAGCGGGTCGGTGCGCGACATGGCCTCGGCGGCGAGGCGCACCACGTTGAACGTGCCCACGAGGTTGACGTCGATGATCTTGCGGAACAGGTCGAGGTCGTGGGGGCCCTTCTTCGAGAGCACCCGACCGGCCCAGCCCACGCCCGCGCAGTTGACGGTGACCCGCAGTGGTCCCTCACTCGCCGCGGCGTCGACGGCGGCCTGCACCTCGGTGGCGTCGGTGACGTCGGCTGCCACGTACTGCACGCCCGCCACCTGCGTCGCCTTCTCGATCGCGCCCGCCAGATCGAGCGCGAACACCGATACCCCGCGCTTCGCCAGTTCCGCGGCGGTCGCCGCCCCCAGCCCGGATGCGCCACCCGTGACGATCGCCGTCGTGCCCTGCAGATCCATGCCCGTCCCTCCGTCGTCCGACGGGTCATCATGGCCGACGCCCTTCGCGCCCCACGCGGTACGTCATGACGGCGCTCCCACGCCGAGTTTGCCGATTCCCGCGCCGAGTTTGCCGATTCGCGCGGCGAGTTGTCCGATCGACTGCACACCAGAGTCTGAGGGCGGGGCGTGGACGGCCGGGCGCGCGTAGCCTGGCGGTATGGGTTTGTTCGGACGTGACAAGTCGCAGATGATCACCGCCGACCGGGCGCTGCCGGGGCGGCCGACGCCGCTGCGGGTGCCCGCCGAGCACTACGTCAACGGTCACCGCATCCAGCCGCCGTTCCCCGAGGGCATGCAGACCGCCGTGTTCGGCATGGGCTGCTTCTGGGGGGCCGAGCGCATCTTCTGGCAGACGTCGGGTGTGTACTCCACCGCCGTCGGCTACGCGGGCGGGTTCACCGAGAACCCCACCTACGAGGAGACCTGCTCGGGTCTCACCGGCCACACCGAGGCGGTCCTCGTGGTGTTCGACCCCGCGCAGGTGAGCTACGAGACGCTGCTGAAGGTGTTCTGGGAGGGCCACGACCCCACTCAGGGCATGCGGCAGGGCAACGACCGCGGCAGCCAGTACCGCTCGGCGGTCTACTACACCGACGACGCCCAGCGCGAGCTCGTCGAGTCCACCGCGAAGAGTTTCGGCGACGCGTTGACGTCCTCCCGCTTCGGCGAGATCACCACCGAGATCGCGCCGCTCGGGACCTTCTTCTACGCGGAGGCCTACCACCAGCAGTACCTGGCCAAGGAGCCGAACGGCTACTGCGGCATCGGCGGCACCGGTGTGTCGTGCCCGGTCGGCACGGGAGCCACCACCGAGGGCTGACCGCCCGCGCTCCGATGGCCCGTCCACAGACGCTGTGGGCGGGCCTTTCGCTCGTCGGACGGGAAGCAGTGGAGTAGTGTGCTGGAGCGTCGTGATGGAACGTCATTCCAGCAAGGAGCTCCGTGGTCGCCCGAACGCGAGCCCGCGCCGTCCGCGCCGAGCGGGCCGCCGCCACCCGGCGTCGGGTCGTCGACGCCGCCGCGCCGCTGTTCGTCGAGCTCGGCTACCTGGAGACGACGATGGCGGGCCTGGCCGGGGCGGCCGGGGTGGCGGTGCAGACGCTCTACCTCTCCTTCGGCAGCAAGGCGAGGGTGCTGGAGGCCGTACTGGCGGCGGACGGCGAGAATCAGCCGTCCGGGTGCGATCTGCGGGAGGAGCAGACCGGCCCGTCGGCGCTCCTCGCCCACGTCAGCGCCACGACGGCGGCGGTGGCCCGGTCCCACCCGCTCGCCGCGGTGCTCCGCGCGGCGTCGGCCGATCCCGATCCGGCCGCCCTGCTCCACCCCTCGCCCCAAGTCGCCCTCGCCCGGCACGCGCGCGCCGTCGACGAGTTAG